>RDXI01000289.1 GCA_004292795.1 Bacteroidota bacterium
ATTCAGGTATTTTGCTACAGCCTCACACTTGGACAGATACGCTCCTTGCTATCAAAAAACGCATAGAAGAAGCTACCCAAACCGAATATACAAGTGTGTTGCTCAATCAATACCGCGATGGCAAGGACAGCGTGGGCTGGCACGCAGATGATGAGCCAAGTTTGGGCAAAAATACGACCATTGCTTCTGTTTCGTTAGGCTCTACTCGAAAATTCCGTTTTCGCTACAATGCCAATCACGCCCTGAAAGCTGAAATACTATTGACGCATGGTAGTTTGGTCATGATGCAAGGCGAAACACAACATTTTTGGCAACACGAAATTCCCAAAACAAGCCAAAACATAAACCCACGCATCAATCTTACTTTTCGGAAATTGATGTGATGCAAATTTCGTTTTTTTTTGAATGACGTGTGTGTGTTATCGTTGTCTTTTTGTTTTTACGAACTCACTTGTCGCAATGTTCTTTTGTCTTCGTCTCCTGCAGGCAAGGTTACAGGATAGTTGGGGTAATGCGCTTTGAGGCTTTGTTTGGTAGTCAGCCCTTCGGTAGAAATAGGTTCGTGAACTACTGCCCTTGCTGTGTGCCACGAAGTAGCGAATTGTTTATCAACGATTTTCCACGTATCTAAAAGCGTAACGGGTACTATAGGCACTTGCGCCTCTACTGCCAAACGAAACGCGCCATCTTTAAATTCATTTAGGTTGGGTGGCGAGCCTTTGATGCCTCCTTCGGGAAATATCACAATGCTCTGCCCATTCTGTAGAGCTTCTTTGGCTTGTAGGAAAGCCCGAAACGAGCTTATTTTGCTCTCACGATTGACCATAATATGCAATTTGGAGAACATACCGCCAAAGAGCGGAATTTTGGCTAACGAGTCTTTGCCCATAAATTTATGGTCGCCCCGCACTACCAAGCCCATCGCCACAATGTCTAACCAAGAGCTATGATTGGCGCAATAGATACAAGGCTTGCCTTTCGGAATAAGCGACTTGCCTGCCACGCGGAAGGGAAGGACGCTTATCAAAAAAAACATATACGCCCACGCATAGTTTATTTTGGAGGCATAGCGATGCCATTTGGCACGCATAGCGAACAGATGTAGGAAAGGCAACATCACCAAAAAGGGAAGGAAAAAAGCGATTGCTCCCCAAATGCCAAATAAAAAGTTGAACCAACGTTGCATCAAATTCGTTTTTCTTAAAAAGTTTCAATTAGATATCGTATATTTGAACGCTAATACGCCTTGAATGTTGTATGTTTTTTGTAACTCATTGAAAAATAATGAATTAAAAAACGAACTACACAAAAGGTGCGCCCTATTCTTACATCTTTTTGCAAAAATAACATAAAATGCGTTTTCTAACAAAATTTCCCGCTATCGCGCTTTTGTGGGGGGTATTTATGCTCGTATCATTCCCTCTACAGGCTTCCCACATACGAGCAGGCGATATAACCGCCATTCGAACAGGTATATTGGAGTATTGTTTTCGTATCACACTTTATACTGACAACGCCTCCAGTGCTGACAGTCCCAGATTGGATATTAACTTTGGGAATGGCAATGTAGGCACTATAGAACGTTGCTCGAAAGAGGATTTGGGCAATGGCATCAGCATCAACAGATATGGCTTTGCGTCTAACTGTAGCAAATGTTTTACTTTTCAAGGACCTGGCATCTATACGGTAACTTTTGTAGAACAAAATAGGCAAGCTGGCATTGCGAATATGGCGGCTTCAAATGAAACTCCGTTCTCTTTGAGCATTACCATTTTGGTCAATCCTTCTTTGGGGGCTAATACCTCGCCTGTGCTTACAGTAGCCCCTATTGATATTGCGTGTGTGGGGCAACGCTTTTCGCACAACCCTGGTGCTTATGACACTGATGGCGATAGCCTTGTGTTCAAAATGAGCGTGCCTATGCAAAGCCCTACGCAAAACGTTTCACAATACAAATCTCCTGAAAGTTTTGGTGGAACTGTAGAAGGTGGAAGCGCACCCGCTACGTTTACTTTAGACTCGCGAACAGGCGACTTGATATGGAACGCGCCACCGCTAAAAGGCACGTACAACATTGCTTTTGTGGTGGAGGAATGGCGAAATAAGGTACTGATAGGCAGAGTTACAAGGGATATGCAAATCATTGTGGAGGATTGTAACAACAAACGCCCTCGAATGTTGGTCGAAGATGCTTGTGTCGTAGCGGATAATGACAACAGCACCACCAGCAATATTTTAGTCCGAGAAATTACCGCCACAGATGGAGATGTACCAGGCGATAAGATAAAAATAACCTCTGACTCGCGCCAAATCGTGTATGATGTGAGTATTTTTGATAGGGTAGCCACTTTTACAAACTCGCCTGACTACAAAACACCTCCCGTTACAGAAACTTTTAGATGGTCGTTGGAAGCCGAACACGTACAGCGCGAGCCTTATATCGTGGTATTCAAAGCAGAAGATAATCATTAAATTACAAAGCAAAATTGACCCATTCTTAGGTCGAGACATTTTTATGATAGAAATCAAAAATTCTTTAATCCAAACATCAATTCATCTGAACAGGTTTGAGAAGATTACATTGAAGATCTGGG
>RDXI01000290.1 GCA_004292795.1 Bacteroidota bacterium
TACCAAATAGGTTGGTAGCTCCTAATTTGAACATCAACTTCGCTTCTTTTGCTTTGTAGTTTACTTGCGCATCAAATACACCAAAAGCAGGAACATCTCCAACAGCAAAAGCAGATTGCCACAAGAAACCTTGTTGCCAACGATACGATAAATCAAAACCAAAGTTTTTCCAAACATTGCGGTTTGCTAAACCAAGGTTAAATTTATTTTGAGGAGTATTAAATTGTACCTCATACGTTTCAGGCGCATCTTTTGCCTCGAAAGAAGCATAAGAATAATTACCGCTTAGGTTATACCCTTTAGGCAAACGATAGGTAAGCCCCAAACCTGCACCTACAGAAGTTACAGGGAAGGTTGTATTGAAATAAGGACGGAAAGCGGCACCTGCATTGAATGCACCTGTAGGTACTTGTTCGCTTGTTCTTCCATTGATAGCAAATACTGTTTGCTGATTGATGAAGTTTTTGTATTGGTTGTAATACACGTTTGCATCAACCATAAGCTTTTCAGCCACTACTCCTTTGTATCCTAATTCCACAGCAGTAAGGCGCTCAGGCTTAAGATAATCCATGTAAAACACATTTCCTTTCGCATCTTTCGCCCCACCTTCATAAATACCATATTTTTCAGCATTGGCGCGTGTACCACCTATGATAGTACCCGATGCGCTAGGGAAAAATATGAATTGTGCTTGTGTATCAGGATTACGGAAACCTGTTTGGAAAGAAGCACGAATGTTGTGTTCTTTGTTTGCTCCTGCAGAATAGACTGCTGATATACGAGGGTTTACTTGTCCTTGGAAGTTTTGGTTTTTGTCATAACGAATCGAACCTGTTAGCTTCAAGGCATCATCAAACAATGATTTTGATATTTGCACATACGCGCCATACTCATTGATACCGATACGTTGGTATTCGTTGCTTCCGTTCGTTATTTCATTGTAGATAGTATTATCCGTAAATAAATCGTAACGGCGGAAATTGCCACCCACTTGGATTTCTGCAAATTTGATAACTTCCGCGAAATTGTAGTTAAACTCTGCATGATAAAAACGAGAATTATCTACAAAACCTGCACCTGCGGGATTCCTCTTGAACAAATCACCGCGCACTGCTTCCATAAGTTGTTTTTCAGCCAATGAACCACTTGCGGGACGACCTAAGCCTACTTTATCTGCCTCTGCTCTTGCGAAAGCGTGAGCAGTAGCCATCTGTTGAGGTGAAGGTGCTAAACCACCCAAAATAATAGAAGAATTTTGAGTACCCAAAGACCTTAGGTAATTGCCCAAGTAAGTAGGAAGCCAAACACTGCTTGTAGGCGCGATACGCTCGTTTGCAAACGCTCCCAACGCAGATAGGTTATAAGAGTCACCATCATCACTCATAGAAGCATAGGCACGTACAAAGTAGTTCTTAGACTTCAATTCCAATTTGTGGAACTGAATAGCAAAGTTACGAAGCGCGTAACGCTCACCACCTTGATAAACGGTGTTTCCTGTTCCATAACGATAGTTGTAGGAAAGTTCCATGTTTTCATTGATTCTGTAGTGGAGTGCCGCATCAGCTTTCACGCTTCGAGCTATAGTATTGTCCACCATATTTTCTTCCATGAAACCAGTACGGTTTAGGCTTATTCCTTGCAAAAGCTGAGGCAAACGTGCCGCTACAAACGGATAAGCAAAGCTATTGCCTTGTGCTACCAAAGGGGCCAAACCAGCCACAAGTTGTTGTTGTGTCGCGGCAGGCAAAGCGTTATAGCTTATGTTGCTTTCATCACCATACAAATGCAATCCGTCAAAGTCCGATGAAGAGCTGGTAGGCAAGCCATCTGCATTATAGTTAGATTGTGTTGTGCGATAACCACTATAGTCATTAGCACGCCAATCATTTCCATTCAAAATGGAAACATTGAACTTAAACGCTATACGATTGTTGTAGGCTTTTGCAAAACGTACCGCAAAATTCGTATAAGGTTGTGTTCCATGTGCCGTACCTGTAGAGCCAACAGAATTAGAACTTGTAAAGCCATACTTGCCTGTAGCACTCAAGCCTTGATAGTCAAAAGGGCTTTTGCTTGTCATCATCAAAATACCATTGAAGGCATTAGGACCATACAAAGCCGAAGCCGCACCTGGTACAAGCTCCACACCTTCCACATCAAGTTCAGAAATACCTACAATGTTACCCATATCCTCACGAGATTCAAGTGAAGGTAAGGCTACCGCTGGTAGCTTGCACACCTTTCAGGCGAGAAATGCCATCATAAAAATCAGGCGTAGAAGCCTGTTGGATTGCCAAAATATCCATCTTCTCAATGGTTACAGGCGATTTCATGATGTTTTCAGGCACACGCGAAGCACCTATTACTACCTCTTGCCCCAAAATGGCTTGGTCAACCAATTTTACGGCAATGTCGCTTTTGCTACCCGTGATTTCCAATTCTTGACCTGCATAGCCAATGATAGAAAACACAAGTTTGAAAGGGGTAGCCGCATTGGTTTTGAGCGTGAATTTACCGTCTTGGTCGGTAATCGTTCCAAACACTGTGCCTTGGATACCAACACCCACACCGGGTATTGCCTCACCTTTTTCATCGGTGACAGTTCCTGATAATTCGGTTTGCGCCCAAGCTTGGGACACGCTGAATAGAAGGAAGAAACCTCCTAAACAAAGCAAACGCTGTATGATTTTGGTCATAAGCTAATAAAGATTGGATTAAATAAAGTTTAGATTAAATTTTTTTTAGGCAAAAGAAGTAGATTATTTGTGAATATGCAAGAAAAAACAAAGAAAATATAGCTTTTTTTTATAAAAGAAAGTAATTCACCTGATTCCCCCCAAAAAACGCTTGTATTACCTTACCAAATTCTTCAAAATTGCCCAAAAACGCCTCTCTGTCCAAAAAAACGGATAGCCAACCAATGCCTTCCAAAGATACCGCAACGCAGGCAAGCGTTTCTTCGAAAGAGCCAAATGTAACGATATGTAGGCATCTAAATAGACTATGATGCGCCGTTTGTACTGCCCATAGACTGTATTTGTTTGGCTGTCTTGCAAAGCAAAAGCCAAAGCTGATTTTGTTCTTTTTTCTAACTTTAGTTCATCAAAATTAAGCACACTTCGCCCTTCGTGATTGACCAAAGCGGCAGTAATGTGATGGCTTGTTTTGATGCCAAAATTGGCAACTATCAACAATGCAAACGCCCAATCTTCCGAACCTGCAATGCTTCTGTCTTCAGGAAAGCCAAACTTTTTGGTTTTTTCTCTATGCAAAAACCACCCCATACAGCTCAATGGATTGCCATGTATCAGCATCTTATAGTGGTCAGGCTTCAAATGATTGACTTTGGTAATAGCCTTCCCATTGGGTTCTACTATTTCGTAGGCGGTGTGTAGGAAAGCAGGCAAGTTCATTTTTTGAATATTATCGTAGGCATTTTGCAGATAATCAGGATATAGCCAATCATCAGAATCCAAAAAAGTAATATACTCGCCTACCGCCAACCGCATACCAAAATTACGCGCCACTCCGCGCTCGCTGTTGGGTTGGCTGTAGTAGGCAAGTTGCGGATAGTTTTGTTGCAGTTGTTGCAATACCTCTGTTGTATTGTCTTGGCTACCATCATCTACCACAATGACCTCAAAATCTTGAAAAGTTTGGGCAAATACAGTAGCCAACGTTTTGGGCAGAAAGTTAGCACGATTGTAGGTAGGTATAATGATAGAAAAATAAGGCATCTGAAGAAGAGGAAGAAG
>RDXI01000005.1 GCA_004292795.1 Bacteroidota bacterium
GTTTGTGAATGATGTGGTAAATGCGGAAACCTTGACGCTTTTGGCGCAATTTGGCGTGCAGATAGTCGCTTTGCGGTGTGCGGGCTATAATAATGTGGACTTGCCTACTGCGCTTCGGTTGGGCTTGCCTACTGTCCGCGTGCCTGCCTATTCGCCCTATTCGGTAGCCGAGCATACTGTAGGATTGATGCTAACATTGAACCGCAAAATACACCGTGCCTACAACCGCGTGAAAGAAGGCAATTTTGCTTTAGATGGCTTGTTGGGTTTCGATTTTCATGGGCTTACGGTAGGAATCATAGGCACAGGCAAGATAGGCGAGATTGTGGCGCAAATTATGAAAGGTTTTGGGTGCAAATTGAAAGCCTTTGATGTGCAGAAAAACAAGGCTTGCGAGGACTTGGGCGTGGAATATGTGAGCCTCGAAACGCTCTTTGCCGAGTCTGATGTTATTACGTTGCATTGCCCGCTTACGCCCCAAACTTTCCACATCATCAACCCAGATACGATTGCGCAAATGAAAAAAGGCGTGATGCTCGTCAATACCAGCAGGGGCGCGTTGATTGATACCAAAGCTGTTATTGAAGGATTGAAAAGCAGAAAAATAGGCTATTTGGGCTTAGATGTCTATGAAGAAGAAGGCGATTTGTTTTTTCAAGATTTGTCGGACAAGGTTATCCAAGATGACGTTTTTATGCGCTTGCTTACCTTTCCAAATGTGCTTATCACAGGGCATCAAGCCTTTTTTACGCAAAACGCCATGAACAACATTGCGGAAACTACCTTGCAAAACCTCGCAGACTTTGAGGCAGGCAAGCCTTTGAAAAATGAAGTAAAACCCCTTTAAAACCCCACTTTTTTATGAAAAATATCGCTTTTTTGACGCTTTTTTGTTGTTTTTCGCTCAATCTTTTTGCACAAGAAACGCAAAGAGAACAAATAGACAAAACCATTCGCGCCTACTTCGAAGGCTACATGACGGGCAATATAGAAAAATTAGCTTTGGCATTTGATACCACTTCTGCCCACTTGTACGCACTGAAAGCAGAGGAAGGCAAGCCCGTTGTTACTGCCCATAAACTCAACGAAGTCGTGAAGCGTTGGGTTAAGAATGTGCAAACGAAGCCTTACACTGAAGCAGACATCAAACAAAGTTACTACAAAATTTTGCTCTTAGATGTTACAGACGACAAGGTTGCTATAGCCAAAATCGAGATAAAACTTGGGCAAAAACTGTATATCGATTATCTTTCGCTCTATAAGTGGGGCGAGCAATGGAAAATTGTAAGCAAAACTTTTGCGCAGAAATAAAAGTGAGGGGTTTGTCTTGGGGCAAACCTCTTTTTTTGTATATTTGTAACAAGAAACCTCGAAGCAAGTAACCTACTCAAAACCTCTCTTTTTTATGAAAATACTCATACAAGGACTCACGCTCACGAGTTTTGTGGTGTTGATGTCCACTTTTGTACTCTATCGCGGGGGCTATTTCAATGCCTACCTCACAAGCCCCAACGGAGGCGTTGCGCCTCAAAAAGGAAATATTGTTGTGCAAGATACGACCAAGAAAAAGAAAAGACGCATCATCAGTAGCACCAAATCGGGGAATGTAATAGAGATAGAGATAGACGAGCCTGTCTTGCCTGCTGACACGACCAAGCCCTTGCGCATAATGGGCGGTTCGAAGTCGGGTGTTATTTTTATTCCGCCTGCTGACACTACGAAGCAAAAACTTAAACCTAAGCCCAGACCTCGCGTCATGTCAGGTTCGAAGTCAGGCGAGATTTTTACGCCTGAACGCATAGACACTACCCAACAACAGAAAAAAATAAAACCGAAAAAATAATGTACTACTTGCAGTTATTAGGAGCTACAGGCGCGAGTTTGCTCTTTTTGGCATTGGTGTTTGTGCCTATGGAGCGCGTCTTTCCTGCCAAACCCGACCAGCCCATTTTTCGCAAACATTGGTTCTTAGACTTATGTTTTTTCTTGGGGCAATATTTGCTTTGGAGCAGTGCGGTTTTGGCGTTGTTGCTTTATTTTCGTGACGCGCTTGATGGTTGGTTGCCTGCTTCGTTTCGGGCTATGGTGGGTAGGCAAGCTTGGTGGCTACAAAGCTTAGAAGTTATCATTTTCAGCGATTTCTTGATTTATTGGGCGCATAGGCTACAGCACAATGTCGATTTTTTGTGGCGTTTCCATAAGGTACATCACAGCGTAGAGCAGTTGGATTGGCTCGCGGCACACCGCGAACACCCGCTTGATACGGTTTATACGGTGGGGATTATCAACTTGCCTGCTTTTGTGTTGGGCTATGATTTGGAGGCTCTTTCTATGGTCGTGGCGTTTCGGGGTATTTGGGCGATTTATATTCACAGCAATGTGCGTTTGAATATTGGCTTTTTGAAAATGATTATTGGCGCACCCGAACTGCATCATTGGCATCACGATTTTGAGCGCGACAGGGGCAATTATGCCAATATTTCGCCTTTGATGGATATTTTGTTTGGCACTTACACTTGCCCGCCCGAAGAGCCTGACCGCTTGGGCATTGCCGAGAAAACGCCCCAAACCTACATAGGGCAGTTGCTCGAACCGCTCTTGCCTACTTCGTGGAGCAAGAAGTTGTAAATTTGTCTATCCGTAGGCAAGTGGCTAGGCATTTGATAAAATCAAATGCCTACACAATGTCTTACAAATGCTCTCTCCAAAGAGGCATACTCATACAATGCGAACCGCCTCGCGCTCTTGAAAGCTCGGAAGAGGGTAACAAGATGAGGGTGTCTTTCACTTCTTCGGGGGTAGTTTCGCCTGCTTCAAACTTCGCCAATAAATCTTTCACGCCTATAGTTTGGAAGCCTTG
The DNA here is from genome assembly GCA_004292795.1 of Bacteroidota bacterium. Classification (GTDB taxonomy): domain Bacteria; phylum Bacteroidota; class Bacteroidia; order Cytophagales; family Microscillaceae; genus RDXI01. The sequence goes on from RDXI01000005.1 coordinate 2,861, forward strand.
CGCCTTGAAAGCCTCGCCTGTTTTTGCGTTGCGGTCATAGCCCACTACCACGCCCTCTTTCAGTGCCAACACATTGCAGGAGTCTGTCCATTGTTCGCGCTGTTCGAAAGGAAATTCATTGTTACCCGAATAAATAAAGCGCGTGCCTTTGTTGCAACCCAAGTCATAACGGCTGATGTCGTCCAACAAATCTTCGAGAAAATCAAATTTATGCGGAATTTCCTTGCCTTTTTCGAATTGCAAAATGTGGGGGCGGTAGGAAAGCGATTTGTCGATGAAGTGGCGCGTGAAGTCTTTGGTGCTAAATTCTTTGTTCTCACGCGAAAGTGCGCTAAACAACACCCAAACGTCTTTTTTAACTTGTGTAAACACTGTATCAATGTGCATAAAGTCGCGCTTCGCAGGAATTCTCACTACCGAAACACGCTTCACGATATTTTTGTCAAATAAGTAGCTAATCACTTGATTGATAGCCGTTAGGGAAGTGCGCTCGCTACAACCAATCAAAATCTGTTCGGGGCTAACGGTCATCACGTCCCCACCTTCGAGGGTAACTTCGTTCAAAATTCTGTCTTCATCACTCAAGAAAAATTGATGGTCTGCCTCGCTTACTTCAATGATGCGGTCTTGGCATTGCGCAAAGTGCGGGTGATTATGAAAAATATACTTCATAATCAACGACTCGCGTATGCGCACCAATTTAGCAGGGCGGTTCAGCAATAGGTGTTGATTGATGACAATGCCTATGTCGCGGGTAAAAATGAAGTTGGGAATAGGCGGGAAAAGCATCGTGCCATCAGGCAAGGAGCCAGAAATGAGCGTTTTCGCCAATTCGGTTGATACCAATTCCATCAACGTTTTTTGCACAAGGTACGAGCAACGCTCTACTGCCGAAACAGAGGACACCAATTTCAGGCGGATTTCGCTGTTGTCCAATATTTGCGCCAATAAAAATTGCGGGTCAATTACCTTGTCGGAATTGAAATAGAGCGCGTCATCGGGTTTGTAGAAGGCGCGTTTGTTGGCGGGGTTGTCTATGTCGGCAATCTTGCCTTTTACTTTTTCGGGGTCAAGGAAATACAACAACAATTTTACATAGTGGTCATATTCGTCTTTGCGCATCGTGTCGAGGTGTATAATGTCCTCAAAGAGCCAATCTTGCGCCTTCGAGGGTACTACCTTACCAAGTCCACTATCGGGTAACAAAGTGTATTACTTTATGAAGTTTTTTGGAGTTAGCGCGTTTCGGTGTGCGTTGCCAACGCTAAGGCATCAAAAATCTTGGCTACGGCTTTGTCGAGGCTGAAACCATCGGGCATCAACTTGCTTGGGTTTGATGTCCAAATCAAAAGCGTGTCGGCTATTTTGTAAATGCGAATTTTGAAATGCGTTGAAATGTCTTCGTGGTGTAAAAGCGTACTGCCTTCTGTTAGATACCTTTTTTTGTCGTCCTCTGACCAATGAAGCACAAAGATAATATCGGGCTGATAGGCTTCCAAAATGTAGGGAAGTTTGTCGAAGGGATAAGAGGCTTTTTTGATGGTGGAATAATTGGGCGCGATTTGTTGCCAATTTTTGCGTTTTTCCAACGAAGTTTTAGGCTCTATAGCATTGAGATTGCCCCAACCAAAGCCTGTGAAGGTTTTTTCGAAGGGCGTATTTTTGTGGAGATGTTTGTGTATTTTTTTGCACATACGCCAAAAGGGAGCTTTCGGATATTCTTTGCGTTCAAAGGTGCGGTTGTCCAAAAAGGCATTGTTCAGGGTTAGGTAGTCTTGCCTACTGCCCTCGAGCAGGGAGTCCCATTTGAGCCAATTTGCCACTTCTTGCCCTATGTAAAAGACCTTTTTCAAGCCTTCTTGCCCATAGTCTGCGCAAACATGGGGTAGGAAAGGCGCGGGAGGAAATGCCTCGCCTTCGAGCTTGCCTACTGTGTCGCAAAAACCTTGCAACAAAGGCGTAAAAATAGTTTGTTGGTTTTGAAAATAATCCATACAAGGAAAACGAGTTTTTGCAAAGGTACACTATTCGATAAGCAAAACAAATTTTTTCTTGTTTTTATGCCATACAAACAACATAAAATCCATTACTTTGCATACGTCCAAAATTGGCAAGATATTCGAAGCTTCTTAGAAGCCAATAATTTTTCAAAGTACATCAAAAACAATCCAAACATGAGCAAAACTACTCCTTCGTGGCGTGCCAAATTGCGCTACCGTTTCGAGAACACCCTCTCGGCTGGCACTGTTGCCATTATTGCGTGGCTGGCTATTATTTCCTTAGTTGTCATTGTGATAGCCGCCTTTTTTATTGAGGTACTCAATATAACGAATGACCCCGAAAAGAAAGCGGGTATGGGCTTTTGGGAAGCTCTTTGGGCAGGCTTGATGCACGCCCTCGATGCGGGAACGTTGGGCGGTGATAATGGTATTCCTTACCGCGCTGTGATGTTCTTGGTTACGATAGCGGGTATTTTCATTGTGAGTACGCTTATTGGCGTATTGACTTCGGGCTTCTCCAACGTGATAGATGAATTGCGCAAAGGCAAGACTAAAGTATTGGAGAAAAACCACACGCTTATTTTGGGCTGGTCGCCCAAAGTGTTTGACATTTTGAACGAACTTATTTTGGCAAATGAGAGTCTTCGCAAGGCTTACGTGGTCATTTTGGCGAACCGCGACAAGGTGGAAATGGAAGACGAGATAAGGGCAAAAATACCCGATACCAAAACCACGCACATTATTTGCCGTACAGGAAGCCCTTTGGAAACTGTAGATGTGGAAGTGGCAAGCCCCAACGAAGCCAAGTCCATTATCATTCTCGCGCCTGATGACGAACCCGAGCCTGACGTTCACGTTATCAAGGCAGTGTTAGCCCTTACCAATCACCCCAATAGGCGAGCAGAACCTTATCACATAGTAGCCGAAGTAGGCGATGAGGACAATACTGAAGCCGCCTTGCTTGTGGGTGGTGGCGAAACTTGTTTTATTTTTGCCGAAGACCTTGTGTCGCGCATCACTGCCCAAACCTGCCGACAATCGGGCTTGAGCGTGGTTTATACGGATTTGTTGGGCTTCGAAGGCAATGAAATTTATTTCAAAGAAGATAAGCAGTGGGTAGGCAAGACCTTCAAAGATACGGCTTTTGGCTACGAAAAATGCTCGTTGATAGGTATTCAGCAAAAGGCAGGCAAGGTTTTACTCAATCCCGCGCCTGATACGATATTGAACGAAGGAGACGCTATCATTGTGGTAGCGGAAGACGACAGCCTTATTCATTACGCGCCTGCCAAATACGCGATAGATTCTAAAAAAATATCTACAGAAATCAAGCCTCGTGGTATTCCGACTATAGAGCGCACTTTGATTATTGGGTGGAATGCGAAAGGCGTAAAAATCGTCAAAGAATTGGAAAACTATGTGGCGGAAGGTTCAGAAGTAGTTATTTTGACCGAACCCGATGGCAATGCAGAAAAAGATGTGGCTACCCTGCAAACAGTCATTACCAAACAGCAAATTTCGTTGCACATGGGCAATTTTACCAAACGAGTTGAACTACAAGCCCAACAACCCGAAACTTTCGACCACATTGTGGTACTTGCCAATGAGCAAGATGGCGTGCAAGAAGCTGATGCCAAGACGTTGATAGCTCTCCTGCATTTGCGCAATATGGCAGAACAACACCAAAAAGATTTTGCTATAGTAAGCGAAATGCGCGACATACGCAATAAGTACCTTGCCGAAATTGCCAAAATTGATGACTTCATCGTGGGCGCGAATATGATAAGCCTTATCCTTACGCAACTTTCGGAAAGCAAACACCTGCAACAAGTATTCGACAACCTCTTTAGTGCTGATGGTTCAGAGATTTACTTGTATCCTGCCTCCGATTATGTGAAAGTAGGCGAGGAAGTAGATTTTTATACGGTTACAGAGTCGGCTTTCCAAAAGAACGAAATGTTTATCGGCTATAAAATAGGCGCGAAATCCAATAAGTCTGCTGAAAATTATGGCATTGTCATGAACCCTAATAAATCGGCTAAATACACTTTCGTAGAAGGTGATAGCCTTATCGTGGTAGCAGACAAATAAGCAACTTGCCTGCCTACTGCCTCACCTAAAACGCCTCTGAAATGTACGGATTTTCGGAGGCGTTACATTTTTACAAAAAATAGCCGTATTTTTACGCCCTCTTATCAAAGGACTGTGTTTATATGCAAAAAAATAGACTTCATCGAGATAGCAAACCCGTTATAGGCATTACATTAGGCGATTACAACGGCATTGGACCCGAAGTGGTGTTGAAAGCTCTTGCCGACAACCGCATCTTGAATATGTGTACGCCTGTGATGTATGGCTCTATGAAAATATTGTCGCGCTATCGCCGCTTGTATCAATTACCCGACTGGTTTATCAATCAAGTTACCAATATCGAGCAAATTACTTTCAAAAAAACCAATCTCGTAGGCGTTTTGCCACAAATGAACCATAACATTCAGCCTGGACAACCAGACGAGGCGGCAGGCAAGTATGCCTTCGAGTGTTTGAAACGTGCTACCGAAGATTTGCGCAATGGAGGCTTAGATGCTGTTGTAACTGCGCCCATCAACAAGTTTACTATCCAAAACGAAGATTTTAAGTTTCCTGGACATACCGAATATTTCACAGAAGCCTTCCAAGCTAAGGACAGTCTGATGTTTTTGGTTTCGCCTACCCTGCGCGTGGGCGTAGTAACGGGACACGTGCCATTGCAGGAGGTAAGCAACAACCTGACACGCGAGAAAATTCATACCAAAATTCAACAAATGGTCAATAGCCTTCAGTTAGATTTTGGCATCAATAAGCCCAAAATTGCGGTCTTGGGGCTAAACCCACACGCAGGCGAGGAAGGGCTTTTGGGTGATGAAGAAATCAACATCATTCGCCCCGCTATCCTTGAACTGAAGAAAAAAGGCTTGATTATTTTTGGACCTTATCCTGCTGATGGCTTTTTCGGGCATGGCGAATACAAAAAATATGATGCTGTGTTGGCTATGTATCACGACCAAGGGCTTGTGCCTTTTAAAACGATAGCCTTCGAAAATGGCGTAAACTTTACGGCAGGCTTGCCTATCATTCGCACCTCGCCTGACCATGGCACTGCCTTCAACATAGCAGGCAAGAACCAAGCAGACGAAACTTCCATGCGCGAAGCCATTTTTACTGCCATAGACATTGTGAAACAACGCCGTATCATAGACAACGAAGAAGAACAAAAAGAAACTAAATAATCCTAGTATTTTGCTACGGAAAATTTGTAAAGACATTTCAAAGAAAAATAGCTTTTTTAGCACGAAAAGCTATTTTTCATTCGAAAAAGCTATCTTTGCACTTTACAAAAAACCGAAATCAAAATGCTAAGAACGCATACTTGTGGCGAGCTTCGCCCTGCTCATATCAATCAAACCGTAACCCTTGCGGGCTGGGTGCAAACTATCCGCAATATTGGGAAAGTATTGTGGCTTGACCTTCGTGATAGGTACGGTATTACTCAAATCGTGGCAGAAGAAGGCAAGACTTCAGACGCTATATTTGCGCAAATGCGTTCTTTGGGGCGCGAATTTGTCGTGCAGGTTACAGGCAAGGTAGTAGAGCGTTATTCCAAAAATCCTGAATTGCCTACAGGCGATATAGAAATAGCCGTAGAACAGTTCGAAATTTTGAACGCCTCTAAAACACCTCCTTTCAAAATTCAAGACGACACAGATGGCGGAGATGACCTCCGTATGGAATATCGTTATTTGGATTTGCGCCGAAACATTGTGCGCAAAAACCTCGAATTGCGCCATGCCGTAAACCGCGCCACGCGCCAATATTTAGATGGTTTGGGCTTCATAGACGTAGAAACGCCTGTGCTTATCAAGTCCACGCCTGAAGGGGCGCGTGATTTTGTAGTGCCAAGCCGTATGAACAAAGGCGAATTTTATGCCTTGCCTCAATCGCCCCAAACCTTCAAGCAAATTTTGATGGTAGCAGGTTTTGACCGCTATTATCAGATTGTAAAATGTTTCCGTGATGAGGACTTGCGAGCAGACCGCCAACCCGAATTTACGCAAATAGACTGCGAAATGTCTTTTATTACCCAAGAAGACATTTTAAATACTTTCGAGGGTTTGGTAAAATTCCTTTTCAAAGAAGTGAAGGACGTAGAAATCCCTACCCTGCCGAGAATGACTTACGCAGACGCTATGCGCCTGTACGGTTCGGACAAGCCCGATACGCGCTTCGATATGCAGTTTGTAGAACTCAAAGGGCAAGACCGCGACCTCACGTCAGGCAAGAACTTTGTGGTGTTCGACAGTGCAGAATTGGTAGTGGGTATTTGTGCGAAAGGCTGTAGCGAATACACACGCAAGCAAATGGACGAGCTTACAGATTGGCTGAAACGCCCTCAAATAGGCGCGAAAGGCTTGATTTATGTGCGCTACGGACAAGATGGAAGCCTCAAATCTTCGGTAGATAAATTTTACAACGAAGAAGATTTGAAAAAGTGGGCGGAAGCAATGGGCGCGGAAAAAGGCGACTTGATGCTCATTATTTCAGGCGAGGCAGGCAAGGCTCGCAAGCAGTTGAACGAATTGCGCCTCGAAATGGGAACGCGACTCGGCTTGCGCGACAAAAATAAGTTTTCTTGCCTGTGGGTGGTCGACTTTCCTATGCTCGAATACAGCGAAGACGACAACCGTTGGTATGCCATGCATCACCCTTTCACAGCACCAAAGCCCGAAGATGCGCACTATCTCGACACGCAAGAATTTGGCAAAATACGCGCCAATGCCTACGATATGGTCATCAATGGCGTAGAAGTGGGAGGCGGTTCTATCCGTATTTTCCAGCGCGGTTTGCAAGAAAAAGCCTTGAGCGTCTTGGGCTTCTCGCCTGAAGAAGCTAAATCGCAATTTGGCTTTTTGATGGACGCTTTCGAGTTCGGCACGCCTCCGCATGGAGGAATTGCATTTGGTTTCGATAGACTTTGTTCGCTCTTTGGCGGGGCAGACTCTATCCGCGACTTCATCGCCTTCCCCAAAAACAACGCGGGCAGGGACATGATGATAAAATCGCCCTCTACCATTGCCCAAGCACAACTCGATGAATTGGGCTTGAAAGTGAATTTGAAATAAATAATGTAGGGGCAACCCTTGTGGTTGCCCTTTTCACAAAACCAATGTATTAAAAATATGGAAACGAACCAAGAAATCTTTATCCAAAGTATCAAAATCAACGAAGTAAGGCATCTGCATGATGTAGAGGTAGCCCTGCACCAAGACAAACGCACCCACCTAATCCTAACAGGCAAGAACGGGAGCGGGAAAACGAGTGTGTTGGAGGCTATGGGAGAGTTTTTTAGTTTTATTTTTGATCACGAAGTAATAGGCAAAAACAGGGTAAATAAAATAGAAGAAACATACGGAAAACACTTTCATAGAATACCTCAAAAAGACCATAAAAATGAATATCCGTTTGGAATGGGAGAAGATATGTATGGCTTGGGGTACAGTGCCAAAGAACTATTGGGCTATTTCTTTAAAGATATAGATATTCCTTTTTCGAATCCTATAGAATATATAATTGATGAGGTATTGAATGACTTTCCATTTATTATTTTCCTGTTCGATTTAAAAAGGATTTTATATAATGGAAAAGAAATATTTAATATACCCTCAAAGATAGAAAAATTAGCTCTTCCTAAATTTAACTATATCTCTATGCAAGATAATTTAGGTGTAAATTTTATTCAACACATTGTAAACCTCAAAGCAGACCGTTCTTTTGCCAAAGATGACAATGATACGGCTACTGTAGAAGCACTCGATGCTTGGTTTTCGCGTTTTGAGAATAGCCTGAAATTGATTTTTGAAGATGAAAGTTTGAGTTTAGATTTTGATAGAAAAACGTATAATTTTTATGTTACCCAGCAAAACCGTCCTAAAGTTACGTTCAACGAACTTTCAGATGGCTATGCGTCTATCCTGCGTATCGTGTCCGAACTGATGATGCGTATGGAGGCAAGCGAACAGAAAGACTACAATACGCAAGGCATTGTATTGATAGACGAGATAGAGGCTCACCTGCACATCGATTTGCAGAAGAAAATACTGCCTTTTCTTACCTCCCTTTTTCCTCGCCTGCAGTTTATTGTTACTACGCACTCGCCTTTTGTGTTGAGTTCATTGGACAATGCTGTAGTGTTTGATTTGGAGAAAAAAATCCGCGTGGAAAATTTATCGGGCTATGCTGTAGATGGCATTATCGAGAGTTATTTTGATACAGATAAATATTCCAATCTTATCAAAAGGCAGGTAAGTCGTTATGAAACCCTGCTACAAAAAGCCTCGCCTACCGAAGACGAACAGGCAGAAATATATGAAATAAAACAAATCCTTCAGCGCGTACCGCTTGAGTTAGCTCCTGAATTGGTAGAAAAGTTTGAGGAATTAGAACTAAACGCTATTTTAAAGTAGAACTATGGTAAATTTTGACAAAACACAACCCGCCCCTAACAAAGTTGCACAAGATTTGGCAAGGGAAAAGGCAAAAATTTCAGGTACTTATCGTACCAGAAATGTTATCGAGCAAATACACTTCGATTTCAAAGGTAAATGTTATGTTTGCGAATGTAAAGGGCTTACCTCTATCAATGTAGAGCATTTTGTGCCTCACAAGGGAGATAGAGATGTAGAATTTGATTGGGATAATCTATATCTTTCTTGTGGGCATTGCAACAATACCAAACTCGCCAAAGCCGTATATGATAATATTTTAGACTGTTGCAATCCTGCACATAGAGTAGATGAGTGGATAAAGTATGAAAAAGATGCTTTTCCTAAAGGAAAAATCAAAATAACAGCTCTATTATCGCTTACAGATAACAAAGAAATAGTAGCTAATACGGTTGAGTTACTCCAAAAAATCTATGAAGGCACAACCATAATCAAAAGCCTTGAGGCAGAGGCTATAAGAGAGCAGTTAAAGGAAGAAATGGCAAAGTTCAGAAAAAATATAAGAGTATATTATGACTCAAGTACACCAAGTATAGAACGTAGTAACACCTTACTTTCTATAAAAAGACAGCTTAAAAAATCAAGCCCCTTTACAGCTTTCAAACGTTGGGTAGTAAGAGAAAATGAACGCTTGAAACAAGACTTTGAGCAATATTTTGATTAGCATTCTTAACCTTGCCTACCCACATCTCCGTAGGCAAGGTTTGTAAAACACCGCTAAAAATCGTATCTTTGCAACCTACAGCCCAACTGTAGTACACCCTTTCGAGGGTGTGTATTGTGAAAAACATTAAATTATTATTGTATGAAAATAGTTAGCATATCTTACAAAACCTCTCAATGGGAGTTACAAAACCTTGATTTAGGCAAGGTTAATTTGGTGGTAGGCAAGAATACCACAGGCAAAAGCCTTGTATTAGAAACAATATTGATGCTATCCCAAATCATCAAGCAAAACAAACGTATTGATGAATTAGGGAACGATTATATGACTTGGAGTATTTGCCTCCAAGATACTTCTTTTACTTTAAAATATGAATATGAATGGAAAAATGCCATAATTTTTGAAAAAATAACATGGAATGGAGAAGTAACATTATACAGAAGTGGCGAGGAAGCAACCATTACAAATGCCTTAACAAAGCAACAAGAACAATCCTTTCCTCCTGCCAATAAATTGCTCTTGCACGTTTTGAGAGATGTTAAAAAATATCCTTTTTTAGAACCATTGGTGCGTTGGTCAGAAAATATGCATGGCATACGTTTTGCGAATATTGATAGCCAAACTGGACATCAACTATCAGGACACCCTTTCATGGGACTCTTAGCTGATGTTCCCACGCTTTTTAAATACTTGCCTACTTCAAATCAAGAACGAGTAGTAGAACACCTGAACCTAGCAAATTATCCTATAGAAAATATAACAGCTCCATTCAACGAAACACAAGCACCTATTTTGTTCATCAAAGAAAAAGGAGTGAATAATATCATAAAACATTATGATTTATCGCAAGGGCTTATTCGTTCCTTGTCTTTGTTTATATTTTTAGAGTATGTACTGAAACATAAACAAGCCGTAACCCTCCTCATAGACGACCTTTGCGAAGGGTTAGACTATGATAGAGCTACCAAATTAGGCAAGATAGTTTTTGAAACTTGCGAACAAAACGATATTCAACTGTTGGCTACTTCAAATGATAGCTTTTTGATGGAGGTAGTGGATATAAAAAACTGGAATATCTTGCAACGAAATGGGCAAACAGTAACGTCTATAAATAATCAAAACAATCCTGATTTATTCAAAGAATTTCGCTTTACAGGAATGTCTAATTTTGATTTATTAGCATCTGACTTCATAACCCAAAAAATAGCAAAAATATGATGAAAATAGCTGTTTTCGTAGAAGGGCAAACCGAACTTATTTTTGTTCGTGAGATGCTGTTAAAGGTTTTCAAATATCAAAATATTTCATTGGCTTGTTACACATTGCACAATGATAATGAACGAAACCCTACCGAATATGAATACCGTAATGATGAAGCTCCTATTTATTTTGAAATCCTAAATGTGGGTAATGACGCTAAGGTCTTGCCTGCCATACTCAAACGCGAGCGATATATGTGGAGCGATACACAAGGTTTTGATAAAATTATAGGATTGCGCGATATGTACTCAAAAAACTACAGAGAGGTAGTTGAAACCCATCAAATATCCGAAGAAGTCAATCAAAAATTTATAGAGGGTGCAACGAAAACAATCCAAGATAAAGCGCAAAAGCCCGAAAAAATATCCTTTCATTTTGCCATTATGGAAGTAGAAGCGTGGCTTTTGGGGTTAAAAGAATGGTTACAAAGAATTGATAACCGTTTGACTACCAATTATATAGCTCAAAATCTTGCCTACAATTTAGAGGTAATAAATCCTGAAACAGCATTTTTCCACCCTGCTAAATTTTTAGAAGAAATATACGATTTAGCAGACAAGGAATATGATAAAAAGAAAGGTGATGTGTATAAAATTATGAGTTTTTTGGAGAAACAGGATTTTATCGACCTTGCGAATAGCGATAAATGTAATTCCTTTAAAGAGTTTTATACTTCTTTGAATCCATAGAAAACACATCTAATTTACGCTTACCAAACACCTTGCCTACCCACATCTCCGTAGGCAAGGTTTTCTTTTTCAAAGCCCTAAAATTTTGGCTAAAATATCTTTGTGATAGCCATTTACTTCGCCAAATTTGGCATCATGAATACGAATGATAGGCATACCCTCGAGGTCGCTTGCCTTCTTTAGTTTCTTGCCTATTTGCGAGGCTTCCACTTGTGAAAGTCCCCAAACTTGCTTTTTCAGGGCGTAATAACCCGCCAAACTCAAATAATCCTTGTTTACGGTTGTTATTTGCGCTTCTATTTCAGCAATGCGCGTTTCGTGGTTTTCCAATTTGTTCCATAAAAAAACTTTTTTTGTTAATTGATATTTATATGCCTCCCTCATGGCTTTTGTGCAAAGGCACAGCTTGCCTACCAAAAAAGCAAATGGAGAAAACGACACAACAACATTAGTCTGTGTCTGTAGGCAAGCATCGAGTTATTTTATAGGGCAAATTTGGGGAAAACCCTATTTTTTTTACCTAATTCTTTTGCTTTGGCTATCTTTGCACTATGTATCGTTGGTTACTCAAACCCCTCTTGTTTCGCCTCTCGGCAGAAACCGCCCACCGCCTCACGGTGCGTTTGCTCAAATTCGCCTTTCGTGTGCCTTTTGTGCCTGCTATGTTGCGGAGCTATTACCACTTCGAACACCCCAAACTTGCCCGCAGTTTGTTTGGCTTGACCTTCCCAAACCCCGTAGGACTCGCGGCAGGTTTGGACAAAAACGCGGAAATGATAGACGAATTGGCAAGCATCGGCTTTGGTTTTATAGAAATAGGCACGCTCACGCCCAAACCGCAAGAGGGCAATCCGAAACCGCGCCTTTTCCGCTTGCCTACAGACGAAGCCTTGATAAATCGTATGGGTTTCAACAATGAGGGCGTGGCAGAAGCCATTACGCGCCTCCGCAAACGCAAAAGCAAGGTTATCGTGGGGGGCAACATAGGCAAGAACAAAAACACGCCCAACGAACAAGCGACAGACGATTATGTGGCGTGCTTCGATGCCTTGTATGATTGGGTAGATTATTTTGTGGTCAATGTAAGCTCGCCTAACACGCCCAACTTGCGGGCTTTGCAAGAGCGCGAACCGTTGGAAAAACTGCTCAATACCTTGCAGGCAAGGAACAATGCCTTGCCCACCCCGAAGCCGATTTTGCTCAAAATCGCGCCTGACCTTACCAACGAACAATTAGACGAAATCATCGAAGTAATAAAGGCTACCCAACTTGCAGGCGTGATAGCCACGAACACGACCATCAGCAGGCAAGGCTTGCATACGCCCACCGAAGCCATAGAAAGCATGGGCGCGGGTGGACTAAGTGGAAAACCTTTGCGCGAAAGGGCTACGGAAGTCATCAAATACTTGAAGCAACACTCGAACAATGCCTTTCCTATTATTGGCGTGGGCGGTATTCACTCGCCAGAAGACGCTATCGAAAAGCTACAGGCAGGCGCAGACCTTGTGCAGATTTACACAGGCTTTGTGTACGAAGGTCCCGCGTTGGTTCGGAAAATAAAGAAAGGAATCCTACAAAAAATGTAAGTGGTTCAGAGGGTGTTTTTAGGCAAGTTAATGATTATTTTGTTGTTAAATTTGATAAATAAGCTCTCAATTCGTCCCATGCATTTTTTTCATACTTGGGTGAGGACTCAACAATATTGATAATTTTCCCTGCTTGGATATACACAATTTTTGGATAGATACTCATAGTAGTTAGTTCTTTTATAGTTTGTTCAGTATCTATTTTTACCCTTGGATTTAACAAAAAAGTATTCCCCAATTTTTGGGCAAGTAATTTCTTGGAGCGAACACTTACCATATTGACATACAAAGCAGGGTACTTATCAATGTTGCGTGTAGCAAACGTTTCTGCATTGGAGATACACCCCGCACAGCCTGCATTGGGTATAAGCAAAACAGCACAATTTTGAGGCAATGTATAATATTGCCTCAATGTTTTGAGTAATAACATTTCTTTTTTTACGCTACAACCCGCCAAAAATAACAGCAAAAAAGCCCACAAAAACTTCATTTCTTCAAAGGATTAAAAATATCAAAAATCAATATATCTTCATTGTCGCCTGCAGTGCGCGGTATGAGTAGCCCTTCGGGTGTGCATATTGCATTGGTAAAGTCATATTCAGGTTCAGTAGGAAGCCTATATTCTCCTATTTTTTGAAATTTATTATCAAAAACAATAATACTTCTTGGTACTTCAAAAAAACGAATTTTGCTTGCTTTTTCCTCATCTTTCACAGGAATTCTCACCTCCCTATAATACACATCACGGTATTCATCATACAGTATTACATAATACATACCACGTGTATTGCAATATGCAAGGCTGTGATTTTTCAAAAAAGCATCAACTTCTTTGTCGTCCAATGGTTTGATATAATCAATGAATTGACTCTTTGAAGGGTAAGATTTCACATCTTTATAGTCTTTATCTGCTACATAGATATTTTCATCTATGGGGAAACCATGTACAAATTGTTTTGTTTTAGGATTAAACGTGTAGTAATGCCAAAGCGTTAGCATAGAGGGTAAATCAACTCCAAAATATTCTTTCTGATACCTCAATGGATAGTGCATATCTAATTTTTCTCTTTTTCCTGTAGTTATGTCGTATCGCACCATTACACTGTGATTGCCAACATATTTTTGGGGACCATAGGCGAGAGCAGTCAAGGCATATAGGTAATTATCTAATATTTTAAAATCACAATTTATACCCAAAAAAGTAGAGTCTGTAGTCCTAATAGCCTTGTTAGATGATGAACTTAAAAAATCACCTTTTTTATACGTTTTTAATGTGTTTTTTTTAGAATCTATTAAATAAAAATTTTGCCCACCATCCGCTAATACAAATATGGAGTCTATACTTTTGGGATAGGCTGTTATTACACTGCCTTTTTTTATGTTGTGAACTTCTGAAACAAGGTCAATAGATTTGATAAGATTACCAGTTTCATAATCATACACATACAAAATAGAAAGCGGTTGGTTTAAAAAAGTGATTGCTTTTTTACCATTCAGAGTCTGGAACTTAGGATAGAATATACTTTCAAAAGCACTCGTAAGGCTATCAAGCACGATTTTTTTCTCGCCTGTTTTTTTGAGGTACTCCAATTTAGGGTTTTTCTTCTGTTGCCCATTTGCAGATTGAAGGCACAGAAAACAGCATAAGAAAACAAGGAATGTGATATTTTTCATTGGTACAAACGAGAAAGCAGGAAAGGAAGTATTTTATTTTGGCTCAAGAAATTTAACTCGATGCAAATATGAGCATTTTTTAGTAATTTCCAAATTTTTTCGCAACTTTTTTGTTAAATGTTACTTGCCTACGACTTTGCAGCCTACACTACATAATACAAAAAGCTGACAAAAAACAATATTTTGTCAGCTTATATTTACTTGCTTAGGTAGTTTTTGAGTTCTGTCCAAACATCACCTTTAGCTTCAGGTGAGGACTCCACTATTCGCACAATCTCGCCTTTTTCCAAATAGAAAATTTTGGGATAAATACTTTTTAGTTCCTTTGTATTTGCTATGTTTTCATAGTCAGCTAAAACATAAGGGCTTTTTAAAGCCTCTCTATACCTTATCTTAAAAGCCTTTGGGGAGTTAATACCTGTCAAAATAAATAAAACATTATTCATTTTCGCTACATTATTTAGCATAAATTGTTCAGCAACGCCTATACAACCTGTGCAACCCACATTAGGAATCAAGACATAAGCTTGAATTTTATGATTTGGTTCTGTTTTGGTAATAGCTTTTACGACCATTTCAAGCTGTATTTTTTCTTCAGAATACTTGCCTGAACAACTTGCTAAAAAAACAAGCAAAATAAATAAGCTACTTGGTTTATTCCACCAGTTCAAAGACATCAAAATGGATTGCATCTTCATTTTTAGTTATTTTTTTACGGTTGATAATGTTTAAGCCCTCTTGAGTACACATAATATCTTCTGCATACTCATCTTTGGGTAATTCTATTTCTCCGACTTTTTGCATATTTTCGTCTAAGACAATAATGGTGTGCCTTTTTCTATTATCTTCTAATTTAGGTTTTATTTCTGATTCGGTCATAGGCAGGCAAGCTATCCTGTAGTACATTTTCCTATACGGGTCATAGATAAAATTTTTATAACTTGGTGATTGTAAAAAAGCCTTAGTCCTTTTTTCATACGGAATTTTTGTGTTTCCTTTGGGAAAAGGTTTTATAGCTTCTTCTGTAAAAAATTTGCTACCTGCATATACTTTACCTTTGCCACTTGCATCATC
Source organism: Bacteroidota bacterium (assembly GCA_004292795.1). Lineage (GTDB taxonomy): Bacteria > Bacteroidota > Bacteroidia > Cytophagales > Microscillaceae > RDXI01. The sequence continues at coordinate 18,347 of RDXI01000005.1, forward strand.
TGTATATACTTCATCGAGATTGGCATAACTACAATATATTTTATTTTTATGTCGGTTGTAAGCTTGATATGTGTCCAAATAATAATAACCTACCCAAAAACCTTCATTAAACCTTTCAGGTAATTTAGGTATGTGTTGCCATTTTCCGTTCTTGATATCTAAAATTGACTTGGACGACATTCCTGCAATACAATACAAATTATTATTATTTACAAAAGCACTTTCATAAGAAAAAAAGAATGTAACATCTATCATGTCTTTTTTATCAACCTTTTCTTTGTATCGATATTTTTTTACTACATCTCCTTTTCTATTGATTAAAAAAACAGTTTGATGCATTATGGAAGGCACAAATATACTATCGAAATTGTGTATATAAAATCCTCTAGGTATCTCTATTTTGGCTTTATCTTCTTTTGGTAAAGGCACAATAAATAATAATTTCTGACTATCATAATCAAAAACATAGATGTTTTTCATTGCTTCATTAAAATGAGCATAATAGTTCCTGCCATTTTGTACAAAATGTTGATAACTGATAGTAGAAACGCTGGTAAGCGTATCCAAAGGAAGTTTTATGCTACGCTTATATTTCAGCGTAAATTTGTCTTCAAATTGTTTTGAATTTGAGTTTTTTTGTTCTTGTTTCGTAGAACAAGCAGAAAGAATGAGAAAAATAAGGAGATAGAGATATGACATAATAATAAATGGAGTAAAGTAAAAAATAAAGTGAAAAACAAAGTAAAGATTGTAATAACCTTTACTTTGTAAAAAATATTAGTTATCCGATGTAAGTTGTGATGCTATTACACAGCAATCATGGCAATGGCTTGTTTTACAAGTACCACCAAGACATTCTAATTGTACATTGGATTGAGTACAACCTGTACATTCAGCATCAGCAATTTGCAGGCTACCCAAAAGGAAGGCAGAAGTGAGGAGAAGTTTTGCGAGGTTCTTTTTGATGAAGCTCATAGTATCAAAAGGGGGTTAAGGGGTTTGATAATCAACCACTATAGATTGATAGTGCAAAGTTCTGCAAAGTTCTGCAAAGTTCTGCAAAGTTCCAAATTTTTTCGCACATTTTTTTGTTAAATTTTACTTGCCTACGACTTTGTAGCTATCGACACATAATAATACGCCAAAGGCACAAAAAACAAAGCGGTAAATGTGCCTATGCTCAAACCTCCTATGATAGCCAACACAAAAGGAATTTGCAAATCCGCGCCCATTCCTGAAGAAAAAAGCACAGGCAAGAGAGCCAAAATATTGGTAAGCGAAGTCATCAAAACAGGCTTAAAACAAATCTTGCCTCCTTTTTCTATTGCTTCTTCTAATGAAAGTCCTTCGCTTCGAAGGCGTTTGTAAGTATCTATTTTCAAAATAGTTTCATTGTCAATAATGCCCAACATAACCACCAAACCCAACCCTGCCATAAGGTTCAACGAAGCCCCTGCGAGCCACAAAAATAAAAAACTACCCGCAAAACCCAAAGGAAGCGTAAGCATCACAACCATAGGCAAAACAAGCGACTCGAATTCAATAGCCAAAATAAAATACAACAAGGCAATCGAAATACAAATCACAAAACCCATTGCCCACATTTGCGCCTCATTTTCTTTGTACTCGCCTGCAAAATCCACGCGCAAATTTTGCGCAGTAGCGATATTTTTAGCCAAATGTTGTGCTTCAGTTATGGGCTTTTGTTGATAGGTTTGGAGCGCGTGATAAATACCTCCTTTGTCGGCAGTTATTTTTTGATAATCTTGGTAATATTCCACCCGCACAAAATCCATCGTGGGGTATATTTTCAGGCTGTCCACTGTGAAATACGCATTTTGCAATTTATGCTGAAAATCTTTGTTGGTTTCTTGCAAACGGATAGGCACTATTTCGCCAAATTGTTTGAGGTCGGTTATTTTTTCATTGCCCAAAAGGTTTTGCAAATGTTTCATAAAAGCATTTTCTTGGATACCATATTGCAACATTTTTTCGCGTTCAAGCACCAAACGCGCCTCTGTGTGCGTGTGTGTGCCTTGCCCTTGTTCTATGCGGTAGGCAAGTAGTTTTTGCTGAAATTGGCGCGTAATAGGTCGGAAAATGCTATCTGGCACAGGCGCGTTGGGCAGGCTATTTTTGAACCTTGCCTCCCAATAGGGCTTGTTTTGCTTGAACAATAATTCAAACGCATTCGGCGCGTTGTAAAGTTGTATTTCGGCACTTGGGAAATGTTGCTCGAAGTATTGTCTAAGCGTTTTTTGCAGGGCGCGTTTGGCTTCTTGACTTGCACAAAGAAAATAGATTTTGGCGCGTTGCAAGGTCGTTTCTTCGTTTTGTAGCCAAAATTGCGTGATGCCTATGTCGCTTTCGGTAAGTTTGTATTGCGAGCTTGCCTGCTTCAATACCTCTTTGATACGTTGTTGATTGGTTTCTACTTCTATGGGTTCGCGCCAATCTATTTCGAGTATGATGTCCTCTTGTTCGAGGCGTGGCAATATTTCCACAGGCAACCACCAAGCTATGTTCATACCCAATACACCCGCCAACAACAAGCCTACGAAAGAAACAGCCTTGTAACGAAAGAAGAACGCATACACAAACTTGTAGCCTCCCAAAATGTACTTATACAAACGGTTGTCTTCTTTGATATTTTTAGTGCTATTTCGGAACAAAAGCAAATACAACAAAGGCAATAATAAAAACGACACCAAGACAGACGCACCTAAGATAGCACCCACTGCTACTGCTTGTTCGTAGCTCAATGCACCCGCCATACCACTCAAAAAAGCGAGAGGCACAAACACGACTAAGGTAGTAAGCGCGGAGCTAACCAACGGAGCTATCATATCCATAGTTCCCACCACGCAAGCCTCCAAAATAGGCAAGCCTTCCTTTCGCTTGTAGCCAATATGGTCAAAAAGAATTATCGCATTGTCAATAGTCATACCCAAGCCCAGCGTAAGCCCACTAAGCGAAATGATATTGAGCGAAATACCAAACAGATAAAACACGATAAAACTCAACACCAACGAACTCGGCAAAATTACGCCAATCAACATAGGCATCTGCCAACTGCCCAAAAATACCAACACTATCAAAAAAGCCAACACACCGCCCAGCACAAGGTCAAGCGTCAGGTTGCTGATAGCCACATCAAGCAGGTAAGATTGGTCTTGTGTGATTTCAAAACGCACTTTCGGATAGTCTGCCTCAAACTGCTTGATGCTTTCGCGTAGGCGAGGCATAAGTTCGGTCATGCGTGCCTGTGCTTGTTTGTGCAGATTGATGACTATACCCGCTTGCCTACCCAACAAATGATAGCCTTGTACTTGTGCTATCGTGTCTTTGATGTGAGCTATTTCGGTCAAGGGTACAGCTTGCCCTTCGGGGTTTCGCAAAGTCAGGCGAGCAATTTCCGAAGCACTTTGTAGCCGTTCTCCAAGTTTGAGATAATAACGATATTGCCCATCACGTACCGAAACGCTCCCCAACTCTTGATTAGCTTGCAAGATGGTTTGTTGTATATTTTCTGCTTTCAAACCCAATGCCTTCAAACGCGACTCTATGGGCGTGATGACAACCGTAGGCTGTTGCAAGCCATTCAAATCTACCAACGAAACGCCTTCGATGGCTTCTAACCTTTTTTTCAAGACCTTATCCACCAAAGCCGACAGTTCGAGATGCCCTTCCTCGCCTGCCTTGCTATTTATCTGTAGGCGAGCTATAGGCACATCAGACGTATTGATGCGCAACACTTGCGGGCGCAACAAATCTCGAGGCAAAGAAGGCGTAAGGCGGTCTATTTTTTCATTCACTTCTATATAAGCCAAGTCCATTTGCGTGCCGTATTCGAACCACAGCGTAACCTTGCCTGTTTCGCTACTCGCTTCGCTCTGCACATCTCGTAGGTGCGCCACTGTAAGCAAACTTTCGCGCAAAGGACGCAATACATTTTGCTCAAGTTGCAAAGGAGAAGTATTAGGATAGTTTATTTTGACTACTATTTGAGGAACGTCAATATCGGGCAACAAAGAAACAGGCAAGGACACAAACGCGATAACCCCTGCCAAAATCAGCACAAAAAAAGACATAAGCACCGCTACAGGGCGCAAAAGTAAAAAATGAAGCACGACATTAGGGGGAAAAAGTCAGTAGGCAAGCCAAAAGCTGGCTTCACCTTCAAATAGTTAGCTGTCTTGCCTCTGTGTGGCAGTAGGCAAGGCAGGAACTACATGATGTATAATTATGGTTTTTTAGTACGTTTCTTCTTTTTGCAACGTGCCACGCAATTCTGCCATTTCGAGCAATACCAAGCGAAGTCGGGCTTCTGCTTCCAAGCGCGCTTTTTGTTCTTCTATACGCGCCTTTTGTTCTTCCATACGCGCCTTTTGTTCTTCCATACGCGCTTTCTGTTCTTCCAAATGTGCTTTTTCAGCTTTTTTGGCTCGTTTTTCCGCCTCCTTGCGTGCTTTTTCTTCTTCTGTGCGTGCTTTCTGGGCTTCTATATGGGCTTTTTCGGCTTCTATACGAGATTTTTCGGCTTCTATACGGGCTTTTTCGGCTTCCAACAAAGCTACAGCCTCCTCTTTTCTGGCACGTTCTTCTTCTATGCGCTCCAGCTCACGTTCATTTTCCGCCTCTCTCAAAGCACGCTGTTCTTCTGTCAAAGCCTCCTTCGTATCTTGCAATTCTTTGGCAATGCCTTCGAGTTTCGCTTCTGCCTCTATGCGGATTTCGCGCTCTGTGCCGTAGTTATTGAACTTCGAGCCATCAGACGCAAACGCCAACAAGGTTTGTTTCAAAATATCCTTGCCTTTTTTGGTCTTGCCTTTTATTTTCGTTTCTATCTGAAACCCAATATCCAACAAAGGGCAATCGTACTTGTGTTTTTCATAAAACATCACTGACTGGAGCGTACCGCCCAAACGCCAATAGACCTCAAACGTCATTTCGGGCTTGGTATGTACCACAATGTACTCGTCCACGCCCAACTCATTGTAGAACTTGAAGCGCGTTTTTTGGTCGTCTTTGTTCTTGTAGTTCGATTTAGACAAAATTTCCACCGCCACCATACGAGGCGGTATGCCTTCGCTTTGCATCAAAACCTTTTCGAGAATGAAGGACTCTGGTTCATCGTCAGTTTTCAAAGCATTGCCCATAGCCAAAAAGATGTCAGGCGAGCCTTGATACTGAACCGTTTGGTAAACGTATTTGCCCGCTTCTTTTTTCACGCGCTCTTTGCGCGAAAAATACACGAATACGTCTGCCCCAATGAAATAATTTTGCTTCATACCTGCCAACACAGCGTCCAACACGCTGTTCAGGTACACAATGGTGTCTGCCTGTTTTTTGGATTGTGCCATGTTCTTATCGTCTTCGGTAGGATAGTCGAATAATTTCCAATCTTGCCTCCAGTCGTGGGCGGGAGTAGGCAAGTCTGCAAGCGAGAGGCGCGGATAGGTAGGAAACAAGTCGAGTTGCATGATGTAAAATTATGATTTATTTTTGAATAATGCAAGGATTTGTTTTATTTTTTTATGACCACCACAGGCGAGTCATGCACAAGCTGTAAGTTGTTCGAAATAATAACAGCCTTGCCTGCCTCTAAGCCCTCCACTATCGCAATTTCGGTCTGATTTTCTGCCCCTGTGCTGACGTAGTGCCATTTTGCCTCGCCTGCCTCTGCCACAAAAACAACTTTCCTGCCCGACCTCATCACAACGGCTTCTTTGGGTACTACAACCGACTCCGCTTGTGGCGCAGTGATTTTTACGCGAATGTTCATGCCTTGCAAAAGTGCGTTTGTTCCTTCGGCAGTAGGCGAGGCTATAGCCAATTTCACACGCACCAAACCATTGGCAGTAACCTTCGGGTTAATTTCGACTATAGTAGCTTGATAGGCATATTTTTCTTCTGAAGTTGTCCCTACTTCCGCGCTCTGTCCTATCTGTAGTTTGCTTGCTTGGCTCTCCAATACTTCAGTAACTGCCTCCAGCGCGTGGGCAGAATACACCACGCACAAGGGCAAAGCCATGCTCAAGCGATTGCCTTCTTTCATTTTCAAGTCTGCAATCTTGCCTGCAAAAGGCGCGACTATCTTACAATATGACAAATTAAGTTCTGCTTCTTGCAAGGCAAGTTCCGCCTCTTCCAGCCCGCTTGTGGCTCGAAATCGCTGACGCAATTCAGCAGAAAGTTCTTTTTCGTTGCTTATTTTGTAGTTATATTCCAATATCTTGTCTTGATACTGCACTTGTTTCAGTGCGAGGTTGGCTCGAGATTTACGGACTTGTAGCTCAAGTTCAGTCTTGTCTAAGTCTGCTATAGGCTCGCCTTGCCTGACTGCCTGTCCATTGCGCACATAGATTTTGGCGATAATGCCCTCGCGTTTGCTATACACCTCTGTATGCTGACGCGCTTCTATCTTGCCTACCCCCAATACTCGAAACGCAAAAGGCTTGCGCACTGCCTCTGCAGTGTGTACTTGTGTAGCGGTTTGCGTCTGTTTTTTAGAAGTAGAAAGTTCTTTTTCTGTACTATCCTTTCCCTTCGAGGCACAACCCACCATAAAAAAAGCAAGTCCCACAAAGGCGAAGAGCGTTTGTGGGGATGTGCATATTTGCACTTTATTTTTCTTTGCCATGCATCAAATATTTTTTCAAATCCTGCCAAACATCAGTCTTGGCTTCAGGCGAGGCTTCTACTATTTTGGTTATTTGCCCATTGTTCATATAGAAAATTTTGGGGTAAATGCTATGCAGATTATTAGCCCCTGCAAGGTTTTGATAATCGGACAATACTTTAGGGTTTTGCAACAACGCGCCAAATCTATTTTTGTACAGTTTCTTAGAACCAATGCCTGTGAGGATAAACTGCACATCAGAATATTTCTTGATGTTGTCGATCATAAACTGCTCTGCTGTACTTATACACCCATCACAACCTGCGTTGGGTATCAGTATGTAGGCGCGAATATTGGGCAACATGTCCTTCTTAGTAATGTCTTGTACAACCTCCGCAAGCAACTTCCTTTCCTTTGTTTCCACAGAAGTACAACCTACTAAAATAAAAAGCAAGCAAAATATACTATTTTTTATTTTCCACCACCTCAAAGAGGTCGAAGTAATCATGATCATCATCTTCTTTATCTCTTTTAGTTTTAAAATTTTTAATCAATACACCCTCTCGTACAGGTATTATACATTGCCAAGCATAAGTATAATCTGGTAGTGTAATTTCACCAACCTTTCTAAATTTGTTATTGAGAACTATAATAGAAAATGGTTTTAACCCGTTTTTGAGATTGTCTTTAGAATCTATTAAATCATTAGAAATTCCCCTTTGAGCAATCCTATAATAAATATCTCTATATTTATCATATATAATAGATGAATAAGAAGGGCTTTTTCTAAAAAACCTATCATAATCTTGAAACAATACTTGAAAAGTGCGTTTAGCCATTGGTTTTACATCTTTTAAATATTTAGAACCAGCATAATATTTGTTTACTTTATCCTTTGCACTAATTTCATAAATATAATTATCAACAGGAAAACTTATATATATGTTTTTTTTTAAGTAATTAACAGTTTTATAAGTATTATAAAAATTAGGTGCGCCATAAAACCCTTCATCATATTTCTGAGATAGAGGAATCATAGATGTCCATTCTTTATTATTTAAATTTAATACTTGGACAGTGGAAGATTTATCTTTATTGCCTTGTGGTGGAGTAGCACAATACAATTTATTATCAATAAAACTTGGCTTGTTATAACTACTAAACATTATTTGCACAACATCATTTTTATTGTTTAATTTATATTTATATTTTTGTAATATTCTGCCCTCTATATTTACCATATACATTGTTTGATGAGATGTAGATGGGATAAATATAGAATCAAAATTGTGAACATAATATCCTTCCATTTGTCCCACTCCCATACTACCGTCAAATGGCAATATAATTTTTCTTACATATTTGAAATTTTTAAATTCATGTATATATATTGTGTTAGTTTTAGGATTATTAAATATAAAAAAAGAAGCAGTATCTTGTTCAAAATATTGAGAACAAGAGTTACCAGTATAAGTCAAAGAATCTAATTCTATAGACAAGTTTTTTTTATTTTTAAACGTATAAATATCTTCAAAAACAAAAGTATCATTTATTGATTTTGAATCTTCACTTGAACAAGCAAAGTTGGTAAAAATTAACATCAAAAAATATAATATTCTAAAACGCATGATATAATAAATATAATGTTATTAAAAAAATAAAGCAAGTAAGAAAATAGATTTTGACGAACTGTTTTCTTACTTGTGCATATTTTAGAAGGTAATAACTTTGCTTGCTGCTACGTTACAATTACCCCAGAACCAAAAATTACCTTGAATACAGGTATATACAGAATACCCATCTTCATCTCTTGAAGTTTGGCAACCACCATTATTTTCTCTTCCACTAGCTTGAGTACAATTCGCATCAGTAGTTTGGAAAGTAGCAGTGAACAAAGCACCAGCCAGAAGGAGTTTCGCGATTGTTTTTTTAGCGAACATTGTTATTGAAATGAGAAAATTGAAAAATAGTACGCACTCTCTTGGGCGCGTAATCAATCAACCTTGATTGACGATGCAAAGTTCTGCAAAGTTCTGCAAAGTTCTGCAAAGTTCCAAATTTTTCGGGGAAAATTTTTAAAATATTTTTGTTAAAGTGTGTAAGTGCTTGAAAATCAGGGCTTTGCCAAGCATTTTGATTGCAAAAAACACACTATTTTTTATTTTCCACCACTTCAAAGAGGTCATAATATACATTTTCTTCATTTTTATTTTCTCTTGATTTTTTGAAATTGGATATGAGTATGCCCTCTTTTACAGGGGTAATGATAGTGCCGTATGTATAAACAGGAGGCACGAACTCGCCTACTTTTTTGAGCTTCTCATCAAGTATGACGATAACATAGTTTTTCGTTTCTTTTTTCAAAACATCTTTATCATTTATGTATTCATCGGGAATAGGTTTTTCGGCTATTCTGTAATACATTTTGCGATATTGGTCATAGACGATTTCGCCATACGAGGGGCTTTTTCGGTAGAATGTATGCCTGTCTTGGAAGGTTGCCCATATCTTACTGCTCGCCATAGGGCGCACATCTTTGAGGTATTTTGAGCCTGCATAGTGGCTATTGATTTGCTTCTTCAAATCGTACTCATACACATAGTTGTCAATAGGAAAGCTCAACACAAACCGTTGTGTATGTGGGTTGTAGGTGCGCAAAGACAAGTAAAAAGTAGGCGAGCCAAAAAAGCCTTTGTCGTAGCTTTTGGGCATTGTGGTATAGGAAGTCCATTTTTTGGTTTTCAAATCCAATACTTCTGTAATGGTAGTATTCCTATCTTTTCCGCGTGGCGGTGTGGGGCAATATAATTTGTTGTTTACCAATGCCATTGTTTGCGGTGCGAACAATACTTGCACAATGTCTTTGGTCGATTGGCGGTTGTATCTATATTTTTGCAATATATCGCCTTTTCCATTTACCAAATAGAGTGCTTGGGTATTAGTAGAAGGCAAAAATATAGAGTCTAAAGTATGTATATAAAAACCTTCTATCATTCCTACACCTTTTGCGCCCTCTTCGGGCAAGGTAAGGACACGCTTTAATTTTTTAGTAGCATAATCATAGAAGTACAAGCTGTTTTTTTGCTCATTTTGCCTCACAAAATAAGTTGTAGAATCTGTTTTATCCTCAAAATACTGTACGCATCTTGAGTAATATGGACTCACACTGTCTAAAGGAAAGGCTATGGTTTCCTTAAGCTTGAAAGTATATACATCTTCAAAGACGTATGTTTGATTAATAGAGGTTTCTTCTTTGGAGCTACAACAAAACAGCAACAACATAGAGAAAACAACTGTAATTATTTTATGCATACGATATGGTTATTCTCTATTTTCTACTATTTCAAAAAGGTCATAGAAAGCATTTTCTTCGTTATCCTTTTCTTCCGATTTTTTGAAGTTCAATATGAGTAAACCCTCTTTTGTGGGTGTAATTGTAGAGGTATAGGTATATTTTGGAGGCAAGTACTCGCCTACCTTCTTTAAGTTTTCATCAAGAATAATGATTGAAAAATTTTTCATACCTTTTTTTAGTATATCGTTTGAGTTGATGAATTCTTCAGAAATAGGGTGTTCTGCTATCCTGTAATAGAGTTTTTTGTATTTGTCATAAAAAATCTCTCTATAAGAGGGCATTTTTCTATAAAATGTATAGGTATTTTGAAAACTTGCCCATATTTTAGTGCTTGCCATAGGCTTTACATCTTGCAAATATTTAGAACCTGCATATTGTTTATTGACTTGTTTGGTTACATCATACTCATACACATAGTTATCTATAGGAAAGCTAAAGCAGAAACTTTTTTTGTTAGGATTGTAGGTACGTTTCGCCAAGTAGAAATTTACTGCTCCAAAGAAGCCTTTGTCGTAGCTTTCAGGCATTGTTACATAGGAATTCCATTTCTTTGTCTTCAAGTCTAATACTTCTGTGAGCGTAGTATTTCTATCATTTCCGCGTGGCGGTGTTGGACAATACAGCTTACCATCTACCAATGCCATTGTTTGGGAATGAAACAATATTTGCACAACGTCTTTAGTCGACTGACGATTGTATTTGTATTTTTGGAGTATGTCCCCTTTCCTGTTTATCAAGTACATTGCTTGCGTATTGGTAGAAGGAACAAATATAGAATCGAGTGTATGAATGTAAAAACCATCTATCTCGCCTACACCTCTTGCTCCTTCAGTGGGTAGTGCAATGAGTGTTTTAAGTTTTTTGGATACATAATCATAGATATATATGCTATTTTTGGGTTGATTGTGCATAGCAAACAACTGCAAAGAGTCATTTTCAAAATACTGCACGCACTCAGAGTAATGCGAGGTTACCGAGTCAAGAGGCAAAGAAAAACTTGCCTTTAACTTAAAGGTATAAGTGTCTTGGAATTTATACCTCTGATTGATAGAGGCTTCCTCTTTTGTGCTACAAGCGTTCAGAAGTATAAAAAATATAAAGATGTAAAAAAGGTTCATAAAATAAATTAGTAAAAAAATAAAAAACACAACACATAAATTTAATTGTGTTATGTTTTCAAATAACTGAAAAAAAGCTATGCCTTATAGGTCTTTCAATCTTATACTTTTTGTATTGCAATTTCCCCAAAACCAATAATTGCCATAGACACAAGTTTGTATGGTCTGTGAGCCTGAACCGCTTACACTGCAACCGCCATCGCTTCCGCTCATGCAGCTTGCACCTGTGTTTTGGTAAGAAAAAGTAAGTAGCCCAGCTACTAAGAGGCATTTTGCGATTGTTTTTTTAGCAAACATTTTTGAATAAAAATTAAAAAGGGTGAAATAATAGACGCTTTTTCGGTACAAAATCAACCTGTTTTGATTGATGGTGCAAAGTTGAGTAATCCTGCCTTTATTTCCAAATATTTTTCCTTTTATTTTTATAAATATTTTTTATTATGCACAAGAAAAAGCTATTTTTGCGCCTCTATGTTCGCACAAAGCCCTTTTCGTATTGTTTTGTTGTTTGTGGTTTGGGCGGGAGTTGGTTTTGCTTTGTTGCCTTTGGTGGCAATAGAACTCAGTCTGTTTCGCGTTATGATGGCGGAAGCATTACGTTGTATTTTGACAAACACACTGATTTGAATTTCAGGCGTTTCGAGGTAGCCTCTCTCATCAGGCGCACCTATCCTACTTTGCCTAAATCGCTTACCTACCCACAAATAAAGCAAGGCACAGAACGAAAAAGGCAAGCATTGCCCTTGTTGAGCTACAGCATCAACGCGCCCTACACGCCTACACAAATCAAACAAACTATAGAAAATCAATTACAAAAACAATTATTGCTCATTGAGGGCATTTCACAAGTGGAAGTACGCGGAGCAACGGACAGGCAAGTGGCGATTGCGTACAATGCCGAAAAATTGGCGCAATACCAACTTTCGCCCCAAGACATAGAGCAGACCATACGCCAATACAATACCCAAACGCATTTGGGCGGGCATCTCACGCCAGCAGGTGAGCGACTGTATTTCAAAACAGACCAAACCATCAAAAACCTGCAAGACCTTCGTAGCCTTGCTTTGCGCACTTTGGAGTCAGAAACGGGCAGTAGGCAAGTCATTCGGTTGCAAGAAGTGGCAGAGGTGTATTGGGAAGAGCAACGCATTATGCAACATTTTCGCATCAATGGGCAAAATGCTATTACGCTCAACCTTTATGCGCATGAAGGCGCGAACCAACTCGACTTGGTGGCTATGGTGCAACACAAACTCGAAGCCTTGCAACAAGCCTTGCCTGCAGGTTTTCAATTATTGCTGGAACACAACGATACAGAACACATACAAACCGAACTCCAAAAGATTTACTACAGGTCGGGGCTTTCTATGCTTATTTTGTTGGGGCATTTATGGCTTGGGGCTTACGTTGCATTTGTATTCGTTGGCAGGGCTTACGCTTTCGTTTGGTTTGGTGATGGACAATGCTATCATGATGCTTGCGCATTTGCGCCAATACCGCAACACAAAAATCTTGCGGGCTTTGTTGGGTGCTACGCTCTGCACAGTGGTCGCGCTTTCGCTTGTATTTGGCTTACCTGAAGAGGAAAGATTGAATTTGACTGATTTTGCTGTAGTGGTTATCTTGAATTTGGTGATGTCGTTGGTCGTGGCTGTTTGGTTCACGCCTGCCATGTATGCCTTGTTCGAGCCTCGCTTGCCTGCTTTGGCGCAAGAAGTGGGCTACAAAGAAGGCTTTTTTTTCAAGATATACAAGAAAGGCATCACAAGCTTACGGCGTTTTCGGACTCTTTTTTATGGCTTTCTGCTGTTGATGTTTGGCTTGCCTGTGTTTGCCTTGCCTACCAAAATAGAAGGGTGGACTTGGTACAACGATACTTTGGGCAATGAGTGGTATGTAGAAAACATACGCCCCACGATTGACAAATGGTTGGGCGGGGCTTTGCGTTTGTTTGTGCAAGAGGTGTATGAAAAGGCAGGCTATCGCGAAGCCGAAAAAACACAGCTCTTTGCGCAGGTAAGAATGCCTCAAGGCACTACCCTCGACCACATCAACAATCTTGTGAAGGAAGTAGAAAATTTGGTAGGCGAGTCGGAGGGCTTGGAAAAATACGTGGCTTATGTTCATTCAGAACAAAGTGCTTCTATCACCATTACCTTTTCCAAAAAAGGCGAGCAACAAGGCGTGCCTTATCAACTGAAACAAATCTTGGTGTCGCAATCCATAGACAAAGCAGGAGCAGAGTGGAACATCTACGGAGTAGGCGAGGGCTTTAGCAGTGGCGGAGGCGATAAAATCCCTTCGTTTCGGGTAGAAATGCGTGGCTACAATTACATAGCATTGGAGAAACAAGCACAAATACTTGCCCAAAAATTGATGAAGCACAAGCGTATCCAAACCGTAAATACCAACGAAAGGTTAGATTTTAGTGAAAGGGCTTCGCAAGAGTGGGTATTGCGTCCCTACAACCGCGTCAGAGAAACGGCAAGCCTTTCTAATGCCTCTGTAGTCAATGCCACCCAACTATACACCGAAGTTTCCTATCCACAAATGCAACTTTTGATGAACAATACCCTCACGCCTGTATTGCTCCAAAACGAACAAGCACACACGTACAATTTGCAAAGCCTTTGGTTGAATGGTATCCAAACACAACAAAATGGTCTGGTGCGTTTGGCAGATTTTGGGCGCATTGACACTGTGAAAACGACCAATACCTTGCATCGAGAAAATAGGCAATACATTCGAGTCGTAGGTTTCGAATACTTTGGCAGTGCCAAGTTTGGGGAGGAATATTTGGATAAAATGTTAGCCGAAATGCAAGAAACTATGCCTGTGGGCTATACGACCAAAAAACTTTCCTACCGTTTTGGTGATTGGGACAAGCTACAACGGCAGTACGGCTTAGTGGCTATCTTGGCGGTGGCTATTTTCTTGATAGGAGGCATTTTATTTGAGAGCCTGCGCCAACCATTTTGGATTATTCTCAACATTCCTATCGCTTTTGTGGGCTTATTCCTGACCTTTGCGTGGTTTGGGTTCTACTTCGACCAAGGAGGCTATGCCGCGTTTTTCTTGTTGGGTGGTTTGGTGGTCAATGCCAGCATCTACATTGTGAACGACTATAATAACTTGCCTACCCACGAAAAGCAGGAGGGCGTTTTGTATGCAGTTCGGCACAAAGCCGTTCCTATTTTGCTTACGCTCTTTTCGAATGTGTTAGGCTTGCTTCCTTTTTTGAGCGAGGGCGACTCCGAAGTCTTTTGGTTTTCGTTGGCGGTAGGCACTATAGGCGGGTTGGTCTTTTCGGTGTTGGCTATTTTTGTGGTTTTGCCTGTAGTAATGCTTTCTGCAAAAACAAAAGTATAGGTTTTTCCGTTTCAACGGTTAGGCAATATTTTGGGAATGAAATAAATATTTTTGAAATAAATATTTTTTATGATATTTGCATAGTTATTGCAACTAAGAAAATAAAATCCCCTATTATCCCCTATATGCTATTTTTTACAACACTCTATTTAACTTTATATGAAAGATAGTTCTACAAGCCAATCTCTAACAAACATGGCTAACAAGAATTTTTATTACGCCTCCTTATCTGATGCTATTGAAAAAGTAGAAAATCGAGATGAGCATGTAGTATTGTACTATCACGGACCTTTCAACAAGCATATCATTGCTGAAATGTCGCGAGATTTGCGCGAACAGCTTGCCTACCCTACACACTTGGGTTGGAAAGTTTTTTATGTATTTGTAGAATTGGTACAAAATATTTATTTTTACGCCAACGAACACAATATAGGCGACAAAGGCGACCCAATAGGCGTTGTATTTGTGGAGGACAAGGAAGGTGTTATCAGCATCACGACAGGCAATGTAGCCACACGAGAGGCTTTTGAGGCGGTAAAAGATAAGTGTGAATACATCAATCAACTTCCCCATGACGAGTTGCGCCTTTACAAAAACGAGCTACTGAAGAAGGCAGTGCTGGATAGGTACGCCAAAGGCAGTGTGGGGTTGGCACAAATCGCCCTCTTATCCCAAGAAAAACTCTTACTTGAAGCAAGTTTAGAGCATAATGACGCATTTTTTTGTATTACTACGACCATAAAAAAATAAACAACAAATGGACAGTTTGATTATCCCCGCTACTGAAGGTGATTTTATCACGCCTGAAATCCGCTTTGATACAAGTAATGGTGTTTTCGAAATCAGTGGAGAGTCTTTCATTGAAAACACAGATGAATTCTACGACCCCGTTACGGATTGGTTGGACGAATTTTTGACTACAAGTACGCAAAACATCATTTTCAACTTCAAATTTACCTACTACAACAGTAGCTCCTCGAAGTCTATTCTGAAAATCATGAAGTCGCTCAAAACATACACCGAAAAGGCTTCGGTGGAGGTAAATTGGTACTATCCTTCTATCAATGAGGACTTGAGGCAAGAAGGGCTGGACTATCAAATGATGGCAGAACTTCCCATCAATATATACGAATTTGAGCTGTAGGGCGCGTTTGGTGTCTTTTTGGTAGGCAAGTTTGGCTGTGTTCGAATGAGCATAGCTTGGCTTGCCTACACACCTTCAGCCTACGCGCTTGCCTGCCCCCATGTACGTCTATATCGTTTTTTGGAAAATCGAAAAAATTGGCTTTAATTTTGTAATATTGCATAGCATAGAATGCAACATTAAAATTTGATGCCGTATGAAAAAGATTATTTGGGGAATTTTACTTGCCTTTATGCTCCCGATTTCCGCTATTCGGGCGCAAAATCAATTTGTGATTGATAGCTTACAAAACCAACTTGACAAAGTAAAAGGCAAAGAAAAGACAAAAGTGTTGAATGGATTGGCAAGTGAGTTTATTAGCTTCAAAGCTGATAAATCTTTGAGCTTGGCGGTGGAAGCCTATAACTTGGCTGACAAAAATGATGACGACAATGGAAAAGCCGACTCGCAATACTTTCAGGGGCTGGCTCTTTTCCAAAAGAAGGATTATTCTCATTCCTTGGGGCAACTCCTACAGGCTCTTGCCTTGTACGAAAAGCTCAATAACAAAAAAGGCAAAGGCATTGCCTTAGTCAAAATAGGCGAGCTTTATAAGATCCGCAATGACTACAAGCAGGCGTTAGATAAGTTCAAACGCTCCGAAGAAATTTTCAAAGAAATAGAAGACCAAGCAGGCAGGGCTATCGCGCTTGGACAAATGGCTGATGTGAACTTTCGTCTCAACCGTTTTCAAGAAGCCTTGAAAGACGCTGAAGAGAGTTTGAATATGGCGCAAGTAGTCAATCCCGACTCCAAAACCAACGAAACAGCCCGCGAGTCTTGCAAGATATTGGCAGAGGCGCACTCCAACTTGAAAAACTTTGAGGAAGCCTACAACTACCAAAGCATTTATTTGAGCATCAACGACTCTATTCGCAAACACCGCGAAACATTGGCGTTGGACTTGCAAACCAAAAAATACGAAAACGAAGCACGTGAGCGCGAAGAGAAGCACAAAGCCGAGATACGCAAGAAAATTGAAAAAGAGGAGAAAGAATTTCGAGATACTATTCAATACTCGCTCATTGTTTTGATATTCATACTCTTGTTTGGAGGCATTTTGTTCTTCATGGGCAAGTTTGATGTGTCGCAAAACATGATAGACACCATGATTTTCTTGTCGGTGTTGCTGTTGTCGCGGTTCTTCATAGTCTTGATTATGCCTTACGCAAGCTCATTGGGTGCAGATGCTCCGCTTGTTACCTTAGGGGCGAATTTTATGCTCGCGTTGCTCTTCGCGCCTTTGCAAAAGTATTTGGAGCGAAAACTCAAGAAAAAAGTAGCTGAAGACTTGGCGGAGGAAACCGAAAAAGACCAACTACGCGAACAAGTGAAACAACTCTCCGAACAGATAGAACAAAACAAACAAGACCAAATACAGAAACACGAGCAAGAGGCTTTGCAGAAAAATTAAGCAGGCAAGGCTCGAAGCCAAACAAGCAACAAAGCGTCACGTTTTGTTGCTTTGTTGTTTTGTCCTATTTTTGTGCCTGTACCAAAACCTGTTTTGCTTATGCCCCTCACAGACGAAGAGCTTGCCTGCCTACTGAACGAAGCCGTAGAACGCTACGAAAACACAAACTTTATTGCCGAAGATCCGATTTGCGTGCCTCATAGTTTTACTCAAAAACAAGACATCGAAATTAGTGGCTTTTTTGCTTCTATTTTGGCGTGGGGCAACCGCACTACGATTATCAAAAAAACGCAAGAATTGATGCGTCTGATGGGCAACGCGCCTCACGATTTTGTGCTTCATCACACAAACCAAGACCTCAAAAGCCTCTTAGATTTCAAGCATCGTACCTTTCAGGCTACGGATTTGTTGTATTTTGTGGATTTTTTGAAAAGGCATTACACTGTTTCGGATAGTTTGGAAACGGCTTTTACCCAAGACTTGCCTGCCCTCGCGCCTCATGTAGGCAAGGGCTTAGAAGGCTTCGAGCAATACTTTAGCTCGGCTACCTACTTTCCTGCAAGAACCCGCAAGCACATCAGCACGCCTGCCCGCAACTCGGCGTGCAAACGGCTGAATATGTTTTTGCGTTGGATGGTGCGCCCTGCCGACAAAGGCGTGGATTTTGGAATATGGCAAACCATTCGCCCCGCGCAGTTGGTCTGCCCTTGTGATGTCCATGTAGGCAAGGTTGCCAAGAAGTTGGAACTCATCAAACGCGAACCCAATGATTGGAAAACTGCCCTCGAACTCACTGAAAAATTGCGACAATTTGATGCGCAAGACCCCGTGAAGTACGATTTTGCCTTGTTTGGCATGGGCAGGTACGAACTATAATATTACCACGGAAGCCTTACCACTTTGATTTCATTCCCCTTGAAAGGAACAACAAGTGCAAACAAGCCATTGGGTGAAAAAGTGCAGAAAGTCATAGGTTCATTGATGTAGATATTGGAAATAGCACGCTCCCGAGTAACATCAAATTTCCAAAAACTTCCTGAATTACAGATATAAAAATACTTGCCATCTTCGCTCAAGTGTATGTCTTGTGCGAGTTTTTCTGTGTTGAACATTTTTTCTGTGTTCAACGTGTTTTCTTCAGGTGTGTTTTTGTCAAGGTCTATCAACACTACAGTTTGTTTGTTTTTCACGTAGGCAAGCGTATTTGTCTTTTCTGCTATGGTAGGCATACGCACTTTGTCCATCATCAGTTCTTTTTTCATTGTGTGCTTGCCTATTTCCTTGCCTGTTTCTATGCTCCAAACGATAACCGTTTCGCCATCAGTCGCCAAAATTTTGCTATCTTTTTCGCTGAACGCAAGGTAGGCAAGCGAGAGGTTGTCCACGCCTTCTAAGGTTTTGAGAAGTTTGACATCTTTCAAACCATGTTCATATAGTTTGATAACAGTCTTGCCTGCTTCATTTTTAATAGCTACTGCCAACTTATCGCTTGCGTTGCCTAAGGCTAAGGCTTGTGCGGGTTTTGTTTCGTTGATGGTGTGCATATCCTCTAAAGAACTTGCAATGCGGATTTTATTATCCGTACCACTATAGGCAAAGACATTACGACTTGCATTGCTCAAAAGCACTACGGGACTTGGCAAATCGCGCCCTATGTAATTGCCCGCACCTTTCAGGTCGTAATATTGAGCGCGTTTTTTGTCTATGATAACCACCAACTGTTGCGTGGTGCTGGTTTCCATCATCTCGCCTGCGAACATAAACGGACCGCCTGCAAAGTCCCAAGCGTATTGAGGTGCAAACTCATCAATCACGAAATCTTTTGCCGTAATTTCCACGTCTCTTTTTTGGGCAGAGGCTATACCCGCGCCCAAGCTTGCCCAAAGAGCCAAAGCTATCAAGTTCTTTTTCATCATACAATCGTTTTAGATACCACAAAGATAGCTTTAAAAAAAAGTATATATTTGGGCGACTTTATA
Source organism: Bacteroidota bacterium (assembly GCA_004292795.1). Classification (GTDB taxonomy): domain Bacteria; phylum Bacteroidota; class Bacteroidia; order Cytophagales; family Microscillaceae; genus RDXI01. The sequence goes on from RDXI01000005.1 coordinate 37,387, forward strand.
AAAAGCCTTTTTCACAAGTTGAAACTGCATTTTGACTTTGCGAAACACACGCTAAATATTTGGTGTATTGCCGTTTTTAGGTTATTTTTGTACAAACCAAATGCAGTATGAGGGTCAATAATAAAATATCGTGGGGTTATCGTTTTGGGGCAATTTTCCTCAATAGTACAATAGGCGGTGGTTTTGTGCTTTTACTGTTTGCTGTTGTAATAACCTTGTTTATTACATCAGACATGGACTTTAGCGGTTTTGTTCTTGGTAAAAACAGTCCAAAAGTAAAAGGTGTCATCACAGGCATAGATACCATACAGATGAACAACGAAAGCCCAAAAAGTATCATATATGCATATAGGTTTACCTTTCGAAAAAAAGGAACAGCTTTGCAAGTAGGCGAGTCTTACTTTCCTACTATACAGCATCATGTAGTGGACTCTGTAACCATTCGTTATTTGGAAGATAACCCCAGTTATGCCGTCATAGAAGGTATGTGGCATAATAAAAAACCCTTTTCTGTGTGGGCGTTTGTAACACCTATTTTGGGATATTTATTTGGGTTGTATATGGTGTATGTGGGTATTCGCAAAGGCAAACGACTTTTGAATTATGCTGACTATGGAAAAGCTACCCTTGCACGTTTTGTGAGGCAAGAAGCCACCTCTGAAAAGGGAGAAAATGGCGCAATCGTACAGATGATTTTTGAGTATGAAACACCCAATAGAAAGTACGAAATATTTTCTAAAACAGAAACGCCTGAAAATTTTGACACCAAAGAACGTATCGTCTTGTATCTCCCTTGGGACAACGGAGATGCCATTTTCAAAGATGATTTGTGGAGTTGATGCCACAACCCACCCAAAAATGATTTTTCCATTTATTTTCACTACTTTTGCACCTATTCACTCCCTCACTCATTCGCCTATATGTCATTGAAAATCCGTAAAGAAGATGCCTTGAACTATCATGAACAAGGCAAGCCGGGAAAAATAGAGGTTATCCCCACCAAATCCGTAAGCACACAGCGCGACCTCGCCCTTGCCTACTCGCCGGGAGTAGCCGAGCCTTGTTTAGCCATTGCCGAAAATGTAGAAGACGTTTATAAATATACTGCCAAAGGCAACCTTGTAGCTGTTATCTCAAATGGAACGGCTGTATTGGGCTTAGGCGACATAGGACCCGAAGCCTCCAAGCCTGTCATGGAAGGCAAGGGCGTTTTGTTCAAAAAATTTGCGGGTATTGATGTATTCGACCTTGAACTTGACTGCAAAGACCCGAAAGAGTTTATTCGCATCGTGAAAGCACTTGAGCCTACTTTTGGAGGCATCAACCTCGAAGACATCAAAGCTCCAGAATGTTTTGAAATAGAGCAAACCCTGCGCGAGGAAATGAACATTCCTATCATGCATGACGACCAACACGGAACGGCTATCATCACAAGTGCCGCCTTGTTGAACGCTCTCGAATTGGTAGGCAAGAAAATAGAAGAAGTCAATGTAGTAGTCAATGGCGCAGGCGCATCGGCTATCTCTTGCACCAATTTGTTTATTGCGCTTGGCGTGAAGCGCGAAAATATCGTGATGTTAGACAGCAAGGGCGTTTTGCGCAAAGACAATCCTAACTTAGATACTACTAAAGTAATTTTTGCTACAGACAAAAACCTGCACACGCTTGAAGACGCGATGGAAGGGGCAGACGTTTTCCTTGGACTTTCGAAGGGCAATGTCGTAACGCCTGCTATGTTGCTTGCTATGGCAAAAAATCCTATCGTATTTGCGTGTGCGAACCCAGACCCCGAAATAGCCTACGACTTTGCAATGGCTACTCGTGATGACTTGATTATGGCTACAGGCAGGTCTGACCACCCTAACCAAGTAAATAATGTATTGGGCTTTCCGTATATATTTCGCGGTGCGCTTGATGTGCGAGCTACACGCATCAACGAAGCCATGAAGCTCGCGGCAGTGCGTGCTATTGCCCAACTCGCCAAAGAACCTGTGCCAGACATTGTAAGCAAAGCGTATGGCGATAAAATCCTTACCTTTGGGCGCGAATATTTCATTCCCAAACCGCTTGACCCTCGCCTGATAACGACTATCTCGCCTGCTGTGGCGAAGGCGGCAATGGAAAGTGGCGTAGCCAAACACCCTATTACAGATTGGGACGCATATCACCACGATTTGCTAAAACGCATAGGCTTAGACAACCGCCTGATGTCGCGCATGGTAGAACGTGCTAAGAAAAATCCGAAGCGTGTTATATTCGCAGAAGCCGACAACCTCAAAACCTTGAAGGCTATTCAAATGGTAAGGGACGAGCATATCGCCTATCCCATCCTTTTGGGTGATAAACAAAAAATACAACAACTTATCCAAGAAAATAGCTTGGATTTGCATAATTGCGAAATCATAGACCCCGCCGAAGAACACGAAAAGCGCGAACATTATGCGCAACTGCTCTACCAAAAACGCCAACGCAAAGGGCTGAACTTGCATGATGCACGCAAATTGGTTTTTGACCGTAGCTATTTTGGTACGCTCATGCTGGACGAAGGCGAGGCTGATGCGTTCATTTCGGGGCTAACGAAAGACTATGCACGTGTGATAAAACCCGCCTTGCAAGTGATTGGTATTCGCTCCGAAGTAAATTTGGTGGCTGGTATGTATGTCGTGGTAAGCAATGGCAAAACGCTTTTCTTAGCAGATACGACTGTGAACATCGACCCTACAGCTGATGAATTGGTGTCTATCATTGGGCTTTCGCGTGGCGTGGTGCAGGCATTTGGACATACGCCCCGCATGGCGGTACTTTCCTACTCAAACTTTGGTTCTTCGCACAAGGGCGATATTCCTTCCAAAACTTCACAAGCCACACGCCAAGCCAAATTGCGCTATCCTGACTTGATAATAGACGGAGATGTGCAGGCAAATGTGGCATTGAATACCCAACTTTTGCGTGATAATTATCCTTTCAGCGACCTTGCTACGGAAGGCGCGAATACGCTCATTTTCCCTAACCTTGCTTCGGGCAATATTGCCTACAAACTTTTGCAAGAAGTAGGCGCGGCGGAAACTATCGGACCCATTTTAATGGGAATGAAAAAACCTGTGCATATTCTCCAATTAGGTAGTTCTGTCCGCGAGATTGTGGATATTGTTACATTGGCAGTCATTGATGCACAAGGCGCGTTGAAAAGTTAGAACAAAAATATATTGCTCTCGCGTACAGCTTGCCTGCCTTTGGGTAGGCAAGTTTTTTTATAATACTAAAATAATTCTTAACTTGCGTACAAAACTTTACCACAAGGACACAAGAACACAAGAAAAAAAGGTAAAAGTAAGCTTCGTGACCTTGTGGTTAATACGCATTTTAAATCTTATTTTAGTATAATATACCAACAAAAAAACTATCCTTTTGGGATAGTTTTATTTTTTCGCTTCGTTCCAACGTGCATAAGCACGGTAGCCCCTGAAAGTGGCATAGAGCAACAAAGCCACACCAAGCACTTGGCAAGTGTTAGGCGACAACCCACGAAAAACATGAGGAAATACCAAAAGAACGATACCCATAGTAGCATAAAATGCCGCTACTACAGCGGCACTTATGGCTAAAAACGATTCTTGTAATCTCGTACTACTTTGATTACGCGCTGTTCGTTGTCGCATTAGTCTTTCAATTCAAATACGATAGGCAAACTAAAATACACGTTTACAGAGTTACCGTTTTGTTGTGCTGGAGTCCAAGCAGGCATCATAGTTACCAAACGCTTCGCTTCTTCGTTGCACTCATTGCAGTTTGCAATACCTTTCAATATTGTAACATCTTCGATAGCACCCGTTTTGCGTACTACAAAACGCACATATACCTTGCCAGTGATGCCCATACGTTGCGCATTGCGGGGGTATTTGAAGTTTTTGCGAAGGAATTTCGCCATAGCTTCTTGCCCACCAGGGAATGCCGCATTTTGTTGCACCACTGTATAGATTTGATTTGGATCTTCAGCAGGTTTGTCTATCACCTTAGGCTGTTCTACAATAGGTTCAACTACTACAACGCCCTCATCTTTTGTACCCTCTTGTGTTTTAGTAGCGATTTGCTTATCCTTCAAGTCTTCTTGAGGAGGCATTTCGTCTTCTTTTACTTTTTCATCTTCCACAGGCTCAGGAGGTAAGAATTTTACACTGGCTACTTGTGGTGGCGGTGGTGGCGGAGGAGGCAAGACAGGAGGCGGAGGCGTTTTTTTATCTACTGGAGGTGGCTCAATAGCCTCCATCTTAATTACATTAAGATTGGGCTTCTTATCATCTCCCATAGCAAAGTTATAGTACAATACAGGACCGCCCATAGCCAATGCAAAAGCACAAACGGCTATAAGAACAGATGCAAGTACCCTTTTCTCGTAGATTTTACGCATTACATACGCTCCATAAGCCTTGTTTCGTCCATCAAATACCGAACTGGGTTGATAACATAAAGGTTGGAAACTCATACTTTGTTGGGTTGTTTAGGGTTTGTAACTTTGTATGCTATGAATACTCACACACACAAAATTTATTACACCAAAAATTACTTTTTTTTGAAAAATTTTATTGAACTACCTCTCCTCAAGAAGAGAGGCAATGCCTATTTTTCTTTCTTGTCTTCTTTAGAAGAACCGCCCCCTTTTTCTCTGTCCAAATAACGCGCCAGATAGTCTTCGTCAGCCTCTGCCAAATCTACTATAGCGTATTTTTGAATATCAGTAATGTTCATCTCATCTAATATATCCACCATATTCCGATATTTGGCTCTGTCGGTCAGTTTGATAACAACTACAATCGCCCATTCGGTCTTTTTGGTTTTAGAGTTGACAACACTCCCAATCTCTTTCTTGAGGTCTAAAAGCGTCTTACGGATAGTTTTAAAATCCGTTTTCGTCAATTCGTCAAGCGACTTATCGGGTTTGAGCATACCACGATACCAGAAAATCTTGTTATCTTTGTCAAGCAACAAGGTTAAGGTATGCGATTCTTTTACCTCGATTTTGTCCTTCTTCTTATCTTCGGTTTTGTCAGGCATATTGATTTCCATTGTTTTAGGCTTACTCATGGTCGTGGTAAGCATAAAGAACGTAATCAATAGAAAGCCCAAGTCCACCATAGGGGTCATATCTACTTTCGTGGAAACCTTTTTCCCCCCACCGGTATCTATTTCTGCCATTTCAATTACAAGGGTTTAGGGTGGATTATTTTTTCTCGGTTGTAGTAGTGGGTGCCCTTTCCAAGCTCGTGATGAGGTTGAAACGGTTGATGTTCAAGTCTTGCATAGTGGCGATTACCCACTTCACAGTTTTGTAACTCGCAGCCCCATCTCCTTTGATAACATAACGCATTTTGCGTCCTTCACCTATGGTAGAAATTACCCAATCGCGTAGCTCGTTTTTCTCTAAGTTAGTATCTACAGGGATACCTTTCTTAACTACTTTTGAGCGTTGGTCAACAGGCAAGTCCAAGAAGGCAGGGAGTTGTCGGATAGGCACTCCATGGGCAGGCAAGGTAGAAAATTGTTCTTTCTGCGCTTTGGTCAAAGGCACTTTGTACTTTTCAGCTACCCTTTCCAAGATTTTGATGCGTGACTGCGTGCCATCTACACCAAAGAAAACTTCGCCTTTCCTGCCTATAGAGATAATCACATGGTCTTTGTCAGGCATAGGAATTTCCGACACAGACGAAGGCGTATCTACAGGGAGCGGTTCTTCGGGTTTGAAGGTCGTAGTAAGCATAAAGAAGGAAAGGAGCAGGAACGCCACATCACACATGGCTGTCATGTCCAATGACACGCTTTTACGCTTGATTTTTATTTTAGGCATAGCTATAACGTGGGGTTAAACTACTTCGCTTGCGCAGTGAAGCTTTGGATAATGCTAAAACCAGCCTCATCAATGCTATAAGAAAGCGTATCGATGTTGGTAGTAAAGAAGTTGTACGCCACAATCGCAAAAGCAGACGAACCAATACCAAGCGCGGTGTTGATAAGAGCTTCAGAGATACCCAACGAAAGTTCAGCAGGGTTAGGAGTACCCGAAGCACCCATAGCCGAGAACGCTTTAATCATACCAATTACCGTTCCCAATAGACCGATGAGGGTAGAAACAGACGCAAGCGTAGCAATGATGCTAAGGTTTTTCTCAAGCATAGGAAGTTCCAACGAAGTAGAGTCTTCCAATTCCTTCTGAAGTGCCGCGATTTTTTGGTCTTTGTCCATAGAGGCATCAGACAAAAGGTTTTTGTACTTGCCTAACACCGACAAGATAACATTGCCCACAGAGCCTTTTTGCTTGTTGCACTCTGCCATAGCCGCATCAACGTTGCCAGAGTCAAGGTGTGATTTTACACGACCTACAAAAGCACTTACGCTACCAGTGCCACGCGCCATGGTAATGGTAAGGAAACGCTCAATGGAGAAGGTAACTACCATCAACGCACATGAAATCAAGATTGGCACGATAGCGATACCACCCTTGTGGATTGTTCCCAAGAAATTCTTGGGGTGTCCATCTACTGGGTTACCGCCTTCAAAGTTCGCACTATTGCCCAACACAAAAATGAAGAGCATGTAACTGATGACAATGACAAGCGGGATAGCTACAACCGCGAACAGCGATTGGAAGGTAGAGGACGAGTTGTTCTTAGGTTTTGTTTTCATGAAGAAAAAACGATAGTTTTAGATTTGATTATGTTTTCGCCCCAAATATAGCTCTTTTTTAAAAACAAATGAAAAAATACCAAAAAATATTAGTTTTTTTTCATTTATACCCAAATAAAATACCCTTTCTGTGGGAAAGGGTAGTGTTTTGAATGGGAAACTAACATAAGGCACGCTTAAAAACTAATTTGGTTGTTGCCTGCCGTTTGAGAGATGGATTGGCTAATGAAGGCTATCATTTTGCGAATTTCCGCCCCAGAAGTGCCTACTTTCGCTATATGCTGTATGCCCATGTCTTTTTGTGCCTGTTCAAAAGAGGTCGCACTGCCCACACCAAACAAAATCGTAGTGAAAGAAAAAGCATTTTGTTCTTGGCTCAAGATGTCCGCTATTTTGTCCTTCACTTGTTTTGCAGACACATTGCTACTGTTGTCTTCGCCATCTGTAATCACAAATACCAACGTTTTGGCAGTAACGCCTGACGCTTCGAGGTTCAATCTGTAGTCTATAGCTATTTTCAATCCTTGTGCGGTTGCTTGATAGAGTGCTGTTCCGCCTCCCGAAGGCTTGAAAGTCATGGTAGGGATTTGTTTGATAGGCTGAAAGCCTGAAACAACCTCTACTTTTTCGTTGAAGGTTACGATAGACACCATCAACTGCTCGGCTACGTGGGACTTTTGCATGGTTTGCGTAAAATCATTGAACGCATGGTTCAAGTCCTTCGCATACGTGGAGATAGAAGGCGACACATCAACCACAAAAACGGCATTGATAGTTTCCTCTACCTGAATGTCGTTAGGGTCAAAGTTATTGAAATTGAGGTTAAAATCTATTGAGTCAAAATCTGCCATGATTGTTGGGGTAGGTTTAGTTATGCACCAAATAAGGCAAAGAGATGGTAAATGTTGTTCCTTTGCCTAATTCACTTTTTACACGGATATCGCCTTGTAGTTGGGTTACCAAGGTTTTGATGATAGAAAGCCCCAAACCTGTAGAGTGTTCGTTGCCTGTAGGTTTGGCACTTAGTTTCTGAAATTTCTTGAACATCAGTTGTTGGTCTTGCTCGCTCATGCCCTGTCCTTCATCTCGCACAGCTATCAGCACGCGGTCATCTTGCAATTTGAGTGTGATATACACATTCGTATCAGGATAAGAAAATTTGATAGCGTTTGATAGCAAGTTGTCTATGATGCGCGTCAGGTTCTCCTCATTGCTTTGCAGTAGGCAAGTTTCGGGGGCTATCAAGTGCATGGTAATATTTTTGTTCTCGGCAGTAGGCGAGAAATGCACCATTACATTCTTCAGCCACGCCACCAAATCCAACTCCTTCATTTCCATAGCTCCCATGTCCGCTTCTTTGGCATTGATTATCAAAATGTCGTCAATCAATTTTCGCCCTCCGTCCAATACTTTTTCCATCATTTGAATAGACATTTTTTGGGCTTCGGTCAAGTCGCCATCATAAGGCAAAAACTGTAGCAACCCTAATGCTTTGTTCAGAGGCGAGCGCAAATCGTGAGATACTATAGCTAAGAGATGGTTTTGTTCGCGCAAAAGTTCGTCTAATTGGGCGCGTTGTCGCTGAAGGGCTTGTTCGCTTCGTTTGATGGCTTGGTATAGGCGAGAAAGTTTTAATCCCGCGTTTACACGCGCCAATAATTCCATTTGGTCGATGGGCTTGCGCAAATAATCTATAGCACCTGCTTGTAGCGCGTTTTCTATTTCGGCAAGCGAAACATGATTTTCTGTAATAACAATGATAGGCGTATTTTGTGTGGTAACGTTGGTTTTAAACTGATTGATGAGTTCTAAGCAAGCAATATCCTTCATGCTCCAATCCAGCATGATAAGGTCGGGCTGTCTTTCCACAGCATTCCACAGCGCGTCATGCGTGTTGGCAGTTTGAAATACCTCACACTTGTCGCGTACATCAGTAATAAGCTTGCCTACAGCTCCCAAATGGCTTACTTCATCATCAACTATCAATATTTTTTGCATGACAATGCCATATTTTTATGTGTTGTCTATAAAAAAACGTAAAGTTTACTAAAAGGTTTCTACTTGTACTGTAGGGATTGTTTGCCCGATTTGTATGCCCATGACCAATATATCATCTACTTGCGTGTGGTCGTTCATCCATTCGTCAAGCGTGTGCGACAATATTTTTTCTTGTTCCACCATTTTATGTTGGTGGATTTCATGCAATAATTTGCGAAAGCGCGTAACCATAAACTTGCGTTTGTCCTTGCCTCCAAATTGGTCTTGATACCCATCTGAAAACATATACAAAGTTGTAGGGGCTGAGATTTCTATAGTATGCTTCATGAAATCGAGTTCTTCTTCATACAAATAGCCTCCTATGGGTGCTTTGTTGCCTTTGATTTCTTTAAGCTCGCCGTTCTGAATATACACAAGCGAATTTTTCGCTCCTGCAAATTCGATGCGCGGTTTGCCGAACAAGTCTTGCATATCGGCAGGGACTTGGTGAATGGTGCAAACTGTCATGTCCATGCCTTCTTCATTGCCACTTTCTTTTTGGCGCAGGGTGTAGCGCATTTCGAGGTGCAACTGATGCAAAATTTTGTCGGGTTCGGAAATGCCTTTGAACGTAACTATCTTGTGCAAAAGGTCGTTGCCTATCATACTCAAAAAAGCACCCGGCACGCCATGCCCTGTGCAATCTACTACAGCTATGATAGACCTATGATTTTTGGAATTGAACCAATAAAAATCCCCGCTCACAATATCACGAGGGCGAAAAAATACGAACAAATCATCAAACGCATTGCGGATACTCTCGGTTTTGGGAAGCATCGCGGTTTGAATGTGTCGGGCATAAATGATACTATCCAACAAGTCCCGACTGTGTTTTTCTATGATGCGTTGCTTCTGCATGATTTCTGCCTTGCTACTGTCTAAGGCTTGAATGAGCGTGTGGTCGTGTTGCAGAAGTGTATTTTCAAGTTTTGTAATATGGCTTATTTGTTGCGAAATAGTAGCTTGTAAGGCTTGGTTTTGTTGGTATAGTGATTGATTTTGTATTTTTAATTGTTTTAGTGCATTTTCTTGTTGTGTGCTGTCCTCCTCTTTTTCTTCAGTAGGCAAGGCTGGAGTTTGGAATACGCGCATTGCCAACGCTCCTGCAAGCCCCGCAAGAACGATAATGATATACAAAATAGGATTTTCCCACAAAGGAATGTCAAGAAGTATCAGCATTGAAAAAGCACTTGAAGCGTGTGATTTGGTTAATGTACTCTGCAAATATAAGGCTAAATATTATTTTTTTAACAAAATCTACGTGCTTTTTTCAAAAAGAAATGGGCTATTAGGCTGTTTTTGGGAGCATTAGCATCACTTTTTCGCACAAACTTTCTAAGGTTTCGAAACTTTCCTTGCCTACCCACTCCCACACCCAGCCCGCAGGGGCAGGCAAGATGCGAATATGTACCTCCGCATTTGCTTCAATGCCAATGCCCAAACGAGCCAATGCCTTGTGGGTTTGGGTGTAGGCTATGCCCTCGCCTGTCAGCTGTAGGTAGGCAAGGGGCGTTTGCACAAGTTGAAATTTATCGTTCACAGCGTTGTATGCTAAGGTCGCATTGCCAAAAACACGCCCTACCACGCCCTCCAGCACCAAGGCTTCAGGCAAGCCTACAAAGCACTTGCCTTTGTCCAAGAGCCACATTTGGTCGGCAGTTTGCAGGGAAGGCTCAAGGTCGTGGGTAGCCACTAAAATAGCTTTTTTTGTTTGCCTTGTGAGGTCGCGCAGGAGTTGGAAAATCATAAAACGGTTAGGCAAGTCCAAATGTGCGGTAGGTTCATCAAGCAAGACGATAGGCGTATCTTGCACCAAAGCCCGCGCTATCATCACTTTTTGCAACTGCCCATCACTCAGCGTAGCAAGGCGTTTGTGCAAAAGGTCTTGTGTTTGGGTAAGTTCCAACACGTTTGTAATCACGGTTTTGTCGCTTGCCTGCAAACGCTGATACCAACGCATATAGGGAAAACGTCCCATTGCCAAAGTATCTTCTACAGTGAGGTATAAATCTTGTGGTTTGTCGGTCAAGACCAAGCTAAGTTGTTTAGCGAGGTCGGTAGGCGAGTAACGCATTACGTCCTTGCCTGCTATGTGCGCCTTGCCTGCCAATGGCTTCTGCAGTCCCGCCAATGTGCGCAAAAGGGATGACTTGCCTACCCCATTCGCACCCAACAAAACCGTAAGCTGTCCTTGCCTAAGTGCAAGCGACAAAGGAGGCAATAATGGTGTCTGATACCCTATAGAAAGTGCTTGTGTTTGGAGCATTATAAATATAGTAAAAACTTTTCAATTACCACAAAGGTAGCATAAAACAAACAAAAAACAAAAACAATGAAATAAGCTGAAAGTAGGCAAGTAGGCATCATTTTTGCAGGTAAGGAAAAGGTGTTATTTTTGAATGAATACACCATTTTATTCATTTAATTTTTTTTATGAAAAAACTACTTTTGTTTATCCTTTTCTTGCCTACTGCGATTTTCGCGCAAAATATTCAAATTTTGAGCAAACAGGACTCTACAGAAGTGCCATACGCTAATATTGTGTATTATGCCAATGATTCTATCGTCGACGGCATATATACAGACGAAGATGGCAAAGCTATCCTTAAAATTCCCTCACAATGCAATAGTATTGAATTTTCGGCTATGGGCTATGATACAGCAAGAATAAATAAAAATGATTTGAAATCTGTCATTTATTTAGAGGATATACCCTTGCCCTTGCAGGAAATTGTACTTACCTCTTCAAAAACTAGGAAGAAAAAAACTACAAAATTGGGCTATCCTATCAAAAGCAAAAGTAACTTTTATAGTGTGGCTCAAGGGCTTGAATTAATAACCTTATTTAAACCCAATACCCAAGACCAAAGAAAAGTAGCTACGTTTCTTTTTTATTTAAAGGATTTTGAATCGGAGGATAACTCCTCCTCTGTATTTAGGATAGTTTTCTATGAAAATGTAGCTCATAAACCGGGTAAGCAAATCCATATAAAGGATAGGAAGCAACAAGTTTTTACCATAAACTCTCGTCAGTATGGGAAAATTAAATTGAATATTGATCACTTAAATATAGCGTTGCCCAAAGAAGGGTTATTTGTAGGTGTTGAGTACATCGGGTTTATGGAAGCGAACAGCAAAGACATACAACAAAAAATTGAAGTTGGTGAAGATGCTTCTAAACGTCCTTATGTACCTTTTTTAAAGCAAAAAAAAGAAGCAAAATCTTATATGAGATATAAATTTAAGAAAAAAGGTAGAGGCTGGCTTGATACTGATGCATTCTTGGCTAATATTTTTTCTGATGTGAATTTGAAAGAAAATGAGTATTTTGTACCTGCTTTTGCTATAGAGGTGTACTAATAAATAGTATTTATGAAAAACCTACTTTTGTTTATCCTTTTCTTGCCTGCTACAATTTTAGCGCAAGATATACAAATCTTATCCCAAAAAGATAAAAAAGCTGTGCCTTTTGCTAATATTGTTTATCTTGCTAACGACTCTATAATAGGCGGAACATACAGCAATGAAGAAGGCAAGGCTCGCCTCCAACTTGCGGAGCGCGTTAATTTTATTGCTGTGTCTTCTATAGGCTATCAGACCTTGAAAATAGCCAAGAAAGATATAAATTCGCAAATTTATTTGGTTGAAAATATAGCTGAATTGGCTGAAATTACGCTAAATCCTCAAAAATTAACCACTAAATATTTGGGAAATCCTATCAAAAATACACATCATTTTTGGCACTTTAATTCAGGTTCAGAAAAAATATTATTTATTGAAAATACTTTCAAAGAAGAAAAAATTATAAAATCCTTTTCTTTTTTTCTCAAAAAATTTGATAACGTATTGCCTGTTTTCAAGGTTGTATTCTATACTTGTGTAAATGGGTATCCTGCCAAAATATACAATGAAAATACAACAAATAATGTCTTTGTATTGGATAAAAATGAAAAGAATAAGGTAAAATTAGATATAGAGAAAATGAATATCATACTACCCAAAGAAGGTGTTTTTGTAGGGCTTGAATATGTGGGTATTGTGGATAAAGATACCAAAAATATTATGGCAGACAATCACTTCTATACTGCTGCTATGGAAAAAAAGCCATCAGGCATAAGCATCGCTGTTGCCACAAAGAAAAGTGAAACAAAACCACTTTTTTACACAAAACTAAAATTTCTTGAGAGAATGAAAGGTTGGATAGATTGTAACCAACCTCCCTACAAAAACCCTAATTTAGCCCCTAACGAATATTACGTCCCTACCTTTGGCATAGAAGTTTACGAATAACGCTTTTTCATGTGTTCTTGCCTACCCCATTCGCGCCCAACTAAACAGTATAAAGGAGGCGAGAGTAGGGTTATTTGTTGTATGGTTGGTTGTTATATGGTTGTATGGTTGATTGTTGTATGCTTGATAACCCGATAACCTGTTACCCGCAAACCCTTCCACCCCTCAACCTTTCCACCCCTCACCCCTTCAACCTTTCCACCTCTCAACCCTTCAACCTTTCCACCTCTCAACCCCTCTACCTTTCCACCTCTCAACCCTTCAACCTTTCCACCTCTCAACCCCTCTACCTTTCCACCTCTCAACCCTTCTACCTTTCCACCCGTAACATTTCCCCTTACTCTGCGACCTTATAAACATTCCAGCAAAGCAAAGCCCAGCCTATCAGAAATAGAACGCCTCCAATGGGTGTGATAGCACCGAGCTTGCCTATGTTGGTAAGCGAAAGCGCGTACAAAGAACCAGAGAAAACCAACATACCGCCTATAAAGCAGTAACCCGCCGAAGCGAACACATGGGTTTTGAACACTTGGTTCAAAATGCCCACTACCAACAACGCGATGGCGTGATAGAATTGGTACTTGACCGCCAACTCGAAAGTATCAACGCGCTGATGGGCAGTAAGGACAGCTTTCAAGCCGTGTGCGCCAAACGCGCCTATCGCCACCGCTAAAAAGCCTATTATTCCGCCAGATAAAAGAAAAAATTTGGTCATCTCAAAAAAAAGTTATAACTTAGTGCTACAAAAATCGTATTTAAAAATAAACAATCCAAAATCCCCCCTTGCCATGAGTATCAAAAGTTTAATTTCACTTGCTATGGTTGTTGCCGCATTAGTTGTCGTATGGAAAGTAGTCGGCATCGCAAGCCGTATGTTCTGGTACGCACTCGTAGCTTCAGCCGTGTATTTCTTGTATGTGATGTATGTAGCCCCTATGTTCAAGGGCAAACAAGAATAAGCTACCGCCTTTTCGCCTAACTACAAAGTCTGAACCCGCAAGGTTTGGACTTTTGCGTTTTTTGCCCTATTTTTGCAGAGATTATGGCAGTTGTATATTTATCTTTGGGAAGCAACATAGGTGATAGGGCTTCTTATTTGGCACAAGCTATTACAGAAATAAACGACCATGTAGGCAAGATTTTACGTTGCTCCTCTGTCATAGAAACGGAGCCTTGGGGCGTAAGCGAACCTCAAGACGCTTATTTGAACCAAAGCATAGCCATAGAAACGAGCTTAGAGCCTTTGCCGTTGTTGTATGCCACACAAGCCATTGAAAAAAAAATGGGGCGCACTTCGAAGGGCGAAAGAAAACCAAGAACTATAGACATCGATATTCTATATTACGACAACGAAATTATAAACTTGCCTGAACTCATTATCCCACACCCTTTCGCACATCTGCGCGACTTTGTGCTGATAACAGTAGGGGAGATTAGGGGTTGAGGGGTAGAAAGGGGGAAGGGTAGAAGGGTGGAGGGGAAACAGGTTAGGATGCTAATAATTCAACTTTCAACTTTCAACTCTCAATAAATCAATAATTCAATAAATCAACAATTCGATATTTTTTATGAAAACAGCCTTGATTACTGGAGGCGCGGGCGGACTTGGATTTGAATTTGCGCGACTTGCAGTGCAAGATGGCTACAAAGTCATATTGGTTGATGTGCAAGCGGAGGCTTTGGAAAATGCACGTCTTACATTGGAGCGCGATTTCAAAGCAAACGTTTATACCATTTGCCAAAACCTCGCCTTGCCTAACGCAGGACAAGAGCTATACAATGAACTGATGGTGGAGCGTTTTGAGGTGGATATGCTCATCAACAACGTGGGCATAGGCACGTTTGGGACTTTTGGGGAGATTAGCTGGGAAAGACAAAATATGCTTTTGCAACTGAATGTGCATTTATTGACGCAACTTACGCATTTGCTCTTGCCTGCTATGGTGGCGCGTAGGCAAGGCAAGATATTGAACTTGGCTTCTATGGCGGCGTTTCAGCCTTGCCCTTTTATGGCGGTATATTACGCTTCGAAGGCGTATGTACTTTCGCTTACCGAAGGCTTGGCAAACGAACTGAAGGGAACAGGCGTTACAATAACGGCTTTTTGTCCAGGTCCTATTCCTACAGGTTTTCAAAGTACGGTTGCGCCACGCAAGGAAGATTTGAAGTTTACTATTTTTCACCAAACCGCCCAAGACGCGGCAAGGGTGGGCTACAAGGCAATGATGAAAGGCAAGATTGTAGCAGTGAATACGTGGATGAATTGGATTATGTCGGCTCTGCCTCGTTTCTTGCCTCGAAAAGTCCTTACTGCCTTTACGCGCAAAATGCAAGAAGCCAACGCCAAAAGTATGCTTCACCCCGAAAAAGTGAAGGCAAGGTAATCAAAGCTATTTTTATAGCTTTTTCTTACAAAGAAGCTATAGTTCATAAGCATAAAACCGCAAGGCATTGTGTCTTGCGGTTTTGGCATAAAACAATACATTTTCAAAAAGAATCAAAAAATGAATCAAAACTTTATCGACCATGTGCGTATTTATTGCTTTTCAGGCAAGGGTGGCGCGGGTTCAGTGCATTTTAGGCGCGAAAAATTTGCTCCTTTGGGAGGTCCCGATGGAGGCAATGGAGGCAGAGGCGGGCATATCATATTGAAAGGCAATGCGCAACGGTGGACTCTCCTACACCTTCGCTACCAAAAACACATCAAAGCTACTGATGGGCAAGCAGGCGCGGGAGCGCGTTGTTCGGGTTCGCAAGGCATAGACCGTATGGTGGAAGTGCCTATCGGTACTATAGCTAAGGTATATTACAAACGCAAAGAAATCAAAGCCGCTCCTGTGAATGAAGATGGTTTTCGCTATGACGAAGAAACGCTTTTTTTGCTTGCACAAGAGGAGGGTGTTTTCTTAGAACAAGCACCCCTGCCTGACGAAGAAGAAGAAATAGACATAGAGGCGGGTATCAATATGGCGGATTATGAATCTGAACCCGAAATATTTGAAATTCTCGAAGATGGGCAAGAGGTCATAGCTGTACCGGGAGGTAGGGGCGGTTTGGGCAATCATCACTTTAAGAGTGCGACCAATCAAGCCCCACAATATGCCCAACCGGGCGAGCCTTTGCGCGAGGCGTTGATTATTTTGGAGTTGAAGCTCTTGGCTGATGTGGGCTTGGTGGGCTTCCCCAATGCAGGCAAGTCGACTTTGCTGTCGGTAGTTTCTGCCGCGAAGCCCGAAATAGCCGATTACCCCTTCACAACGCTTGTGCCTAACTTGGGCGTGGTGTCGTATCGTGATTATCAGTCGTTTGTGATGGCAGATATTCCGGGCTTGATAGAAGGCGCGGCGGAAGGGCGCGGGCTTGGCACGCGGTTCTTGCGACACATTGAACGAAATGCGATGTTGTTGTTTATGGTTTCGGCAGAAAGTGACGACATCAATCACGATTATCGTGTGCTTTTGCACGAGTTGGAAAAATACAACCCTGAATTGTTGGACAAACAACGCTTGCTCGCTATCACCAAATCAGATTTGATTGATGAGGAACTGAAGGAACTCATAGGCGCGGAAATCAAAGTAGATTGTCCTTTCCTATTCATTTCTTCTGCTACCCAACAAGGCATCACAGAATTGAAAGACTGGATAATGCGCAAGCTGAAAGCGGAGTAAAAAGGGCTTTGTTTGTATGAGTAGGCAAGCGGGTAAGTTCTTTGAAAAATAAAGGCAACAAAAAACCGCAAAGTCATCAGGCTTTGCGGTTTGATTTTATTTAGTATGCCAAGGATAGGTATAAAACATCTTGCCTACTGTGGTTTCTTTGAAAGGTTTCCAAGCATTTTCGGGTTGTGCGAGGCGGTCTGCCACACACAAAAGCGTCATTGGGTCAAAACCTAAACCTACGTGGCTTGCAAATACTTCTACATTTTCGGTATGGTGATTTTCTTCTGCATCAACGCAAGTCTGCCAATGCACAATGCCATCTAAGCGCGTGTAAATCGCTGTGCTTGGTACAGGAGGCGAGTTAGCGGCGCGTTCCATGACCACTTGCTCCAATTCTGCAATGTCCTTGCCTGTAACCCACTCTACCATAAATTCCACATTGCTCGAGCCTTCTATGCCACGGAAAGGCGAGCCTAACGTAACCACTTGGCGAATGTGGTCAGACATTTTGTGCGCAATGGCGCGTGCAAATACGCCTCCCGCACTCCAGCCCACAATGCTAATCTTGCCTCCATACTCATCTGCAAGACTCTTTACTTTGTCTTCCAACTGTTTTTCGAGCTGTTCGTAGTTGATGAGATTGCGCCCCAACTGCCAAGGTTTGGCTTTGTAGTTGCGCCATTCCAAGAAATAACGAAGCGGAACGGTTGTGCTGTCGGTAGTCAAAAAACCGGGCAATACCAACACAGGGTGTCCATCGCCACGAGGCATCAGGTTCAAGAGCGGAAGGGTAGCAAAGTATGTTCCAAGGTTAAATATACCTCTGCCCAACTCTGTCAAGAGCAAAAGGCTGGAAGGTGGTTGAATATTGGGAGTGGACATGGAAAACATAGTTTAGAGGGGGGTACAATACATTTATGTTACAATATTACGGCTTTTTTTTGAAATAGAAAAATTTTAATACAAAATTGTTTTATTTCAATAAATTAGGCACGGTTATCTAATTATTTAAACAGTGAAAACGTTTGTTTTGTTTCATTTTCGGGGGTTGATGTAAGTTTTTTTGTGTTATTGCGCTTTTTGTTTTTGCGCGGGTTTATACCTAATTTTGTGCAAAATTCGTTGTTTGCGTATGCGTTCTATATTTACCTTGTTTTTGATGTTTGTCTTGCCTGCCACAGTGCTTGCACAAGACCCCAGCGCAGTATGGCGTAGCCTTGCCGATGTGAGTTATGAGCCTCGTGTGATAGATGGGCAAAAAATGGAATATCCCATTTTTGGACGCGAAGCCAAAAAGCTCAATGGGCAAACCGTTACGGTGCGTGGCTATTACTTGCCCCTTGATGTCAAAGGCACGAATACGTTTATGTTTTCGTCCTTGCCTATGAGCAGTTGCTACTTTTGCGGTGGCGCGGGACCTGAAACGGTTATGGAGGTTGTTTCTAAATCTAAGATTTTTTACAACAAAAAACCTATCACGCTTCGCGGAAGGTTGAAGCTCAATGCAGACGACAACGAACACATGATGTATGTGTTGGAGAATGCAGAACGCATTGATGAATAAGCCTCCTCGCCTCCCAAAGAGGCTTTTTGCTGTTGTTCTATGATTGACCTCTATCAAAACAAATCGCGTGTCAAGATTGGCGTAGTGCTGGTAGCCCTTCTGTTGGCGGGGCTGTCGCTTTTTTATACGCAGTGGCTTGTGCGCAAACTTGCGAAGGAAGAGGAGAAAATGATTGCCCTCTACACGCAGTCTATCCAATATGTAGCCGAGTCGGAAATAGAGGAAGAACAAATGTTTTTCCTCGAAAAAATCATAGCGAGCAATGAAACTGTCCCTGTTGTTTTGGTGCAAAAGGGCAAAATCATTGATAGCAAAAACATCTTGCCTGCCCACATACCGCCCAACAGCGAAAGGGGCAAAAGTATTTTGCAGAGCGAACTCGAAACGATGAAGCAACACCACGCGCCTATAGTGGTGAAGGTAAAAAATGCTACTACGAGTTATGTCTATTACCGCGACTCGGATTTGCTCATTCAGTTGCGTTACTATCCTACTATTTTGCTTTTGGTCGTGGCGGTGTTTGCCTATCTTGCCTACCTTGCCTTCAGTTCTTCGAGGCGAGCCGAGCAAAATCGCGTCTGGGTGGGGCTTGCCAAAGAAACCGCACACCAATTAGGTACGCCCATTTCTTCGCTCATGGCGTGGGTGGAATACCTGAAAACCGAACCGCACCTCGAGGAGGTAAGGATAGAACTACAAAAAGACATCAAACGCCTTGAAATGATAACTTCGCGCTTTTCGAGCATTGGTTCAGAGCCTACGCTGAAGGAAGAAGACATTTATTTTATCATTTTGGGCATTACGAATTATTTGCAAAGGCGCATCTCGACGAAAGTAAAAATGTATATCACGAATGACTTGCCACGCGGAACGGTTATTCAACTCAACCGCCACTTGTTCGAGTGGGTAATAGAAAATTTGTGCAAAAACGCAGTTGATGCTATGGCGGGGGTAGGCGAGTTGCACCTGCACTTACAAGAAGCTCCCGAAGGACACGTTATCATTGACATTTCCGACACAGGCAAGGGCATTTCGAAAACACAACTCAAAAAAGTTTTTAATCCAGGGTTCACGACCAAAAAGCGCGGTTGGGGCTTAGGCTTGACGCTTGCCAAACGCATTGTAGAAGAATATCACAGGGGCAAAATCTTTGTGAAACAATCGGAAATAGACAAAGGCACGACTTTTCGAATTATCCTGCGCGGTTTTATGGACTAATGGTTAAAATGTAAGATGTGCCGAAAACTTAACACGGAGGTATGGAGAACCACAAAGAAACACGAAGTTCTTTGTGTAACTCTGTGGTGTTTTTTTACGCAAGTTAAGAGTTATTTTAGTATTATTTCGGCATCACATTTACCAAATCTTCGCGGAAAATAACCTTGCCTACTGCGTTGGCAATTTCCTTGCGCACCAATACGCCCTCTCGTTTGGCGAAGTACAACCGCGTGCTGTTGTCCTTGCCTACCCGAATACTGAAAACATAGCAAGAATCGGTTTTATTTTTGTGCTGTAGCGCGTAGGTAGGCAAGACTTGCTCGAGGCAAACCGTTTGATGCAAGGCATTCACATGGCAAGGTTGCGGACTTTTGAGCATAAAAAAATCATTCTCAAACCATATCGCCCCGCGCTCTCGACGCAAGCGAAGCGAGGTAGGCGAGGCAGGCAAGTCTTCTGCTTCAGGCAAGCGCATTTGTTTGTAAAAATACGTTTCCTTCGCGCCATCATATTGGCGTATGTGGATAGGCTGTTGCGAGAAAAATATCAACAAAAAAGGCAACAAGAAGAAAATAAGCGAAATATACCCAAACCCAAACAATCGACTCGACAACGTAAGTTTGCCCATACGCCGAGCCAACATCACAGGCACATTGCGCAAAGCAGGCAAGGGGAAAAAGAACAAAATGCCTAATACATTCAGGTAAAAGTGCATAAACGCCACACTCATTGCCGACTCATTGGCAGACGAAGCCAAGATAATCGCCTTGAAAGTAGTTCCCAAATTCGCGCCCATGATGAACGGAAAAACGCGCTTGATAGAAATTTTGTTCGCCGCCACGATAGGCACAATCAAAGACGTAACAACCGTACTCGATTGCAACAAGGCAGTAATAAATGTTCCCAAGACAAGGGCTTGCAAAGGCGAGTGAAACAAATAGACTTGCAACGGGCTTTCATTCAAATTTACCCATATCTTCTCGAAAAGTTTGGTGGCGAACTGCAACACATAAAACAACGCCCACACCGCTACAAATATGCCCAACAATGCCTGATTGCCCAAACAATACAAAATAAAACGCGCCACAGGCAATATCAAAACATCAATAGGACTGAACACATAGCCCACATTCATCGAAATATTTTGCGTAAACCAAACGGCTGTATGTTGGGAAATGTAGGTAAGAAAACCGCTGTAATATTCGAGGGGGAAAAAGATAAAAACCGAAAAGAGATTGAAAAAGTGATGCGCCATAGAAGCCGAAATAGCCTTGCGAAACTCCTTGCGCCTCGTGGCGTGTCCAAGTGCAACCATCGTGGCGGTAATGGTCGTGCCTATGTTCGCGCCCATAATCATATACACTGCACTCGTAGGCGAGATAGTCCCCGATGCTACTATAGCTATAGTCATAGCCGTAATAGTCGAACTGCTATGCACCAACGCTGTAGTGAGCAAACCAATGAAAAGGCACAAAAAAGGGTTTGCACTTGCCGCCAAAATTTGCGCTACAGCCTCTGCATTCAGCATCTTGAACGCCACTATCATCACTTTCAGCATCACCAAAAACGCCCACAAAAGCCCCACCAACGCCACACCCAACGTCCATTGGGCAGGCGCACTCCGATTGCCTTGTGTCAGCGTATAAAAAAGCTCTTTTACTTTGGTCATAACAAGCGAAAATTCCCCAACCTTGCCTCCTGACGGAGAAGGTAACGAAGAACACGAAAATAACGGAGGTAAACATCTACGAAGGGCAAACATACACAAAAAATCAATAAAAAAATATTGTTTTCTGCTAATATTCTCCAAACAAGCCCAAAACAGAAAAAGTAATTTTTGAATAATACTCCCGTAACATAGCATCAGGCAAACACGAAACAGGCTACCCCAATGCTATTGGGCTAACAAACAGAAGACAGGATTAACAAGATTGACAGGATTTTTTTCTTTTCTTTAGAGTATCAAAACAACAAACCCCCAATTTACCTGTAAATCCTGTTAATCATGTCTAAAATTCCTTAGCTTGGGCTACCCTCTCCACTGCACGCCCTTCGCAAAACGCGCCAAACCACCCACCACAAACAAATACGGCACAAACAACGCATCAAACAAAGGCACAACGAGAGGATTGAGCGGACAACCTAAGACTTTCGAAAGGCGAGCATAATCGAGCCAAACTACCACACAACGCCCCAAAACCAACACCAAACTTGCCTGCGCCCACACAGTAGGCAAGCCAAGAAGTGCCAAGAAAAAGCCTGCCCAAAGTCCGCCCTGCGAAGCGTACAGCATAGCCAAACGCGTTTGGTCGCCCCGTTTGTAGTGCTTGCCTACGGACAAATGGCGCGTTTTCTGCCTATACCAAGCACCCCACGAAGCGGGCATATAGGAATACACGAGAGCCTTGTCGAGGGCAACACTTGTGTTTTCGGCAGTGGCTACTTGGTTGATAAAAAGGTCGTCATCTCCGCCTGTAGTATGCAAAAACTGCCCAAAACCGCCCACTTGCTCGAACAGCGATTTGTGGTAAAGCAAATTCCTGCCCACGCCCATGTACGGCTTGCCTCCCTGCGCAAAACCCGCGTATTGCAAGGCAGTATAAAACGTTTCGTATTGCACAAAGTTTTTCAGCCAAAAGCCTGTAGGCGAGTCTTTTGCAGGAATCAAAGGCGAAATGCCTAATACAATGCGTGTATGCTCGTTTTTGCGAGAGCGCATCATATTCGTTACCCAATGCGCGTCAAGGGGCAAACAATCCGCGTCAGTCAATAACAGCCAATCATGCTGGCTTTGGGCAATGGCTATTTGCAACGCATTTTTTTTGGGATTGATGCCTTCGGGGACTGCCTGAATGTGGATAACTTTCAAAATATGTGGATACGCTTCCGCAAATCGCGCCAAAATATCCGCGCTATCGTCTGTAGAGCGGTCATTCACCACGATAATCTCCAAGCGTGGGTAGGCTTGCCTACACAACGCCTCGAGCAGGGCAGGCAAGTTGTGTGCTTCATTCCTTGACGCAACTATGATGCTCACAGCAGGCAAGGGCAAAGCAGGCAAGCCCACACGCAACCGCAAACGCCTGAAATAATGCACATGAAAATACATCTGCACCACGAAACAAGCCAATACTACCCCAAAAATAAACAATGCCATGCTCTTGCTGTATAAAAATAAAAACTTACCCGTGGTTTGTGTCCCCACAAACCACGTTGCGTAGCCTGTTCTGTTGTGGTTTGTGAGGACACAAACCACGGCAAAGAAAAAGGTGCTAAAGCCCACGCTACAAGATTACAAAAAAAAATCCTAAATTCGCTACTCATAAACAACTACGATATGCAACAACACCTACAAAAAGCCTTAGACGCTTTGCAACGCGCCCAATACGCCCAAGTTTTCAAGATACTACATGAAGCAGAGGTAATGAATATTGATTTGAACATCTTGCAAAAAGAATTTGTGAAAGGCAAAACAGATACAGATTTTGAGGAACGCCTCGAAGTCGCTATCAAAAAAGCCTTTGATGAGTCTGGCAACCTCACAAACATACGCTTCCTCTCTCACCTCCCTTCTCCCACCTCCCACTTCATAGGCAGAGAGGCGGAATTAAAAATGCTCCATGAGAACCTACAGGCAGGCAAGCGGACTGTTCTCGTCAATGGCGTAGGTGGCGTAGGCAAGACTACCCTCGTGCAGAAGTACGCCCACGACTACCAAACCGAATATGCGCATATTCTCTACATACGGCAGAGCGGCAATTTGTGGGACTTGTTTGTGCAAACGGATTTGCTCGATACCTTGTGCCTTGCCTACAATGCACAAACGGATAGGCAAGTTCTCTTTGCCAATGTGCTAAAAAAACTAAAGGCATTGCCCGCTACAAACTTGCTTCTGATAGATAATTATGAACCTACGGAAAGCGACCAAACGCAAGACACACTCGGACAACTGTTTGCTTTGCCTACCCATTGGCGCGTGGTTTGTACTTCGCGGGTGGACGTGCCTATTTTTGACAAAACTATGCGCCTTCATGTCTTGCCTCCCGATGAGGCTATAGAAGTCTTCCGACAACACGCAGGAAACAAGCCCCAAGACACAGCCGAGATACGCGCCCTGTTGGAAATGATAGGTTACCACACGCTCATGACCGAACTATTGGCGAAAACCTACCGCTACTGCCCACAGTTTGGCACGGTAGGCAAGATGCACGTCTTCTTGCAAGAAAAGGGACTGCAAAACCCTTACTTGGCAAAGGAAATCTACATGGAAACACAGCCTACCTACTTATATGCCTACCTCCGCAAAGTTTTTTCGCTTGCCTCCCTGACCGAAGGCGAGGTGTGGCTACTGAAACAGTGGGCGGTCTTGCCTACTACGCCCCACCAAGCAATGGATTTCCTGACATGGATACAAGACACTGACCTTGCCTACGAGAATACGCTCCTTGCTTTAGCCAAAAAGGGCTGGCTACAAACTGATGATAACCTTGCCTACCTCCTGCACCCTTTCCTACAGCTATTCCTCCACGAAGAACTCAAGCCTACCTTGCCTGACTGCGAAAAAATGTGTAAGTATTTTGTAGATTTGATAGGTTCAGAAGAAGTAGAAGCCAATCCTTTAGCGCATCAATGGACAAGCGCGATAGGCGAGGGAATGCTACAAAACATAGACTTCACAGCACAAGCAGAAAAGCAAGGTATATTGCTAAATAGGTTAGATAGCCTTTATAGTTTTTTAGGTGATTATCCTAATGCTATCAGATGTGCTAAAGAAGGTGTAGCCATAATAGAAGTCACTGTAGGCAAACAACACCCAAACTATGCTACTGCTTTGAATAATGTGGCTTCTTTGTATTGGAATACAGAAAACTATGCAGAAGCCTTGCCTTTGTATGAAGAAGCCTTACAAATTGACGAAAAAATATCAGGTAAACAAAGTCAATCGTATGCTACTTCTTTAAATAATTTGGCTACTTTGTATTATAATCAAGGCGACTATGCCAAAGCCTTGTCTTTGTTTGAAGAAGCCTCACAAATACAAAAAGAAGTGTTAGGAGAACGACATCCTGCTTATGCAAGTTCTTTGAATAATTTGGCTTTATTGTATGATAATCAAGGCGACTATGCCAAAGCCTTGCCTTTATATGAAAAATCCTTACAAATACGAAAAGAAGTATTAGGAGAACGACATCCTGATACGGCTATTTCTTTGCATAACATAGGCACTTTGTATTTTAGGCAAGGTAACTATACGCAGGCAAGGCAGTATTTTGAGGAAGCCTACAGTATTTGTTTGGAAAAGTTAGGTGAACAACACCCTTATACACAAGATACAAAAAGGTGGTTAGATAAACTGCCCCGTATCGCAAAATAACAACACACACCCATGTAGGGGCAACCCTTGTGGTTGCCCTTTTCATCATCACACCCCTACGCATTACACGATACATACCATCACATGACATTTACGTAGGGTTATTATAACAAATATTTCCAACAATATTTGTTGATATTCAAAATATGTGTGTACGACAAGGGCAACCACAAGGGTTGCCCCTACAAATTCGCGTGTTTTCAGAACATTATTTGGTATTTTCCTAATTTTACAAAATTTTTACCCCGTTATATAAAATAATAAGGCATTATTATTTTAAATATTGCCGTTATTTTAAAATATATCTGCATTATTCATTCGAATAATGGCAATATTCATTCGAATAATAGCAATATTCATTCGAATAATAGCAATATTTGCGTGAATATTGGTGTTATTTTAAAATATATCGGCAATATTCGCGTGAATAACGGCAATATTTATTTAAATAATGGCAATATTCATTCGAATATCGGCAATATTCATTTAAATATTGGCAGTATGCGCGTGACTAACGGCAATATACCTTTGTCTTGCCTGCTTTTCTTGCCTACTGACGTGCAAAAACAATACACGCCCATGTAGGGGCAACCCTTGTGGTTGCCCTTTTTATCGTCACACCTGTACGTATTCAAAAAAAATGCCTATATAAATGTGTTTATATTCAAAATGTGTGTAAACGACAAGGGCAACCACAAGGGTTGCCCCTACAAATTTGTGTATTTTTAGAATAATATTTGGCAAAATGCTCGTTTTGCAAAATTTCCGCCCCGTAGAATAAAATTCCTCCC
>RDXI01000291.1 GCA_004292795.1 Bacteroidota bacterium
GGAAAAACAACCTACGACAATATCAAGGAATACCGAAGCGGCTGGAAAGCATTTTGGTACAATACCACAGCCTCGCTTTTCAAACTCTCTCTCAAAGACGAATACCACCCCGCAAAATCAAACGAAGATTTTTTAATCGAAGACATACTCCAACGAGCATTTCAAAACGGTTACCTACCAGCCCAACCCTCAAAACTTACCATCGATTTTCCCAAAATAATTTCCGACAAAAAAGCCGAAATTAATGTAGAAGAATACAAACAAATGTTCGCAAAAATGAAAAAAAGAAAATAAACATTTCCAATTTCAAACAAAATAAATTTTTTAAGAAGCCATTTCCTGCTTTTCGCTACAAGTCCTCGTTAAAAACATCATTTTTGTAAGGTTTTTTCGAGAGCTTCCTGCGGTCGCTTCAAAAAACCAACAAAAATTTGATATTTTTAACTCCGGGCTTTTCGCTTCAATCAGGGCTAAAGATCCACAAAACTCGATAATTTTTAAAAGTTAAAAACATATTCAACCATACTTTACCTAAACCAAAAATAATTCAATAAAAGCAAATAAACGAAATCACAGCCTGTAAAATGTTGAAAATAAGAACACTAAAAATAAGTTTTAAAAATTTTAAAAAAGGTTAAAAATAATTTGTCAAATACCCATAACAAGTCTTACCTTTGCAGTCCGCAAATTTGCTTGAAAGGTTTACCTTTTAGATTATTTGCAATAAAAAAATAAAATTCTATATTTTTATTGCAGGAATAAAAAAGAGTATTATATTTGCACCCGCTAAGAGAAAAGGGGGGGGGTTGTAAAAGTTCAGAGAGATTTTGGAATGATTAAAAAAGGTCAGTTAGTTCGATTCTAACATTTCTGCAATAGTTTTGAGAAATATGCTTTGAGGAGTATAGTTGACTTAAGACAAAGTTCATTGAAAACATTGAAATTGACAGCGTAAACAAAGAGTAGAATACCGATGTTTAAATTAATTTAGACAAAAATTCTTTTGAAACTTATTCATTTATAATATAAAAAATATACAATGAAGAGTTTGATCCTGGCTCAGGATGAACGCTAGCGGCAGGCTTAACACATGCAAGTCGAGGGGCAGCACGTCTTCGGATGGTGGCGACCGGCGCACGGGTGCGTAACGCGTATAGAACTTACCTTTTACAGAGGGATAGCCTTTAGAAATGAAGATTAATACCTCATAGCATTGAGATTTGGCATCAAATTTCAATTAAAGATTTATCGGTAAAAGATGGCTATGCGTCCTATTAGCTAGATGGTGAGGTAACGGCTCACCATGGCAACGATAGGTAGGGGTCCTGAGAGGGAGATCCCCCACACTGGTACTGAGACACGGACCAGACTCCTACGGGAGGCAGCAGTGAGGAATATTGGGCAATGGAGGCAACTCTGACCCAGCCATGCCGCGTGCAGGAATAAGGTCCTATGGATTGTAAACTGCTTTTATACAGGAAGAAACCCTCGGACGTGTTCGAGCTTGACGGTACTGTATGAATAAGCACCGGCTAACTCCGTGCCAGCAGCCGCGGTAATACGGAGGGTGCAAGCGTTATCCGGAATCATTGGGTTTAAAGGGTCCGCAGGCGGTCAATTAAGTCAGAGGTGAAATACCGTCGCTTAACGACGGAACTGCCTTTGATACTGGTTGACTTGAGTCATATGGGAGTAGATAGAATGTGTAGTGTAGCGGTGAAATGCTTAGATATTACACAGAATACCGATTGCGAAGGCAGTCTACTACGTATTGACTGACGCTCATGGACGAAAGCGTGGGGAGCGAACAGGATTAGATACCCTGGTAGTCCACGCCGTAAACGATGGATACTAGTTGTTGGGAGTAATCTCAGTGACTAAGCGAAAGTGATAAGTATCCCACCTGGGGAGTACGTTCGCAAGAATGAAACTCAAAGGAATTGACGGGGGCCCGCACAAGCGGTGGAGCATGTGGTTTAATTCGATGATACGCGAGGAACCTTACCAGGGCTTAAATGTAGTCTGACAGCTTTAGAGATAGAGTTTTCTTCGGACAGATTACAAGGTGCTGCATGGTTGTCGTCAGCTCGTGCCGTGAGGTGTCAGGTTAAGTCCTATAACGAGCGCAACCCTTGTCGTTAGTTGCCAGCATGTAAAGATGGGGACTCTAGCGAGACTGCCGGTGCA
>RDXI01000101.1 GCA_004292795.1 Bacteroidota bacterium
TATAGGGCTACAAAGATATAGCCCCGCTGGGGCAAGCCTATTCAACCCATTGATTTACAATATTTTATATTTAAATCTAATTCCGAACTCACGTTAAATAATATACTTGGTTTCGTTTTAGAACTTTGTAAAAACCTGAAAATCAAGGTTTGCGCATTTTCAAAACCTCCAAATCGTAATTTTACGCGCCTCAAAAGTCCACAAGCGTTGCGGGGCGAGGTGCAAAAAAAGTATATTTTCGGGCAGGGAAGGGCAGGCGAGGCTGTTTTTTTCGGTAGGTTTGTATAGGTTCGTGCTTTGTACGTCCTTGCCTACCAATGCCCACAGTTTTTCGGCGTGTAGGCAAGCAAGGGTAGGGGAGGAGAGCGTCATGAGCCAATTTCCCCAAATATCCATAACGAACACCTCTTTATTCGTAAACACATACAACCTATTTTCGTACTCTTGCAGGCGCACAATGTCCGTATTTTCGGCTTCGGTAGGCAAGACTTGCCACAGACTCACCTGTAGCGTAACCTCTTGCGTAATGGGATTGTATTTTTTCAATGCCACTTCTTGCGAGTCCCACACCCACAACGTTTGGTCTGCACTCCATGCCACCGTTTGCGCAAAGCCTATTTTGTCGGCAGGCAAGCGGTATTGTTCTATGGGTTGCAAGAATCGATTGAAAACCGTAAAGCTCTGCAAGTCTTGGTAAAACGCATACAGCCTTACACCAAAACGCGCCTCAAGCATCGTAACTTCTGCCACTTGGGTAGGCGAGTAATAGGCAAGCTCCTTGCCTACGCTATCGTATTGCACAATTTTTCCCTTATCCAACGCCACATACACGCGCTGTTGAATGTCCATAGCCACTGCCACAGGCGAGGCAGAAAGCGGTATTTCGTGTATTTTCTCACAATGCACATACCACAAACAAGCAAACAGCAGTGTAAACATATATATTTAAAATTAATGTTTGGGAAAAACTGTAGCGTACCCTTTTAGGGTGCGCACCCTAGAAAGGGTACGCTACAGTCGGGCAAGTCTATTAGTTTCTAACGCAAAACAAGTGGTTCATAAAACAACGAATCTAACCCCTTGCCTGTTGTATAGTCGTGTTCCCATTGGCGAAGCTGTGCCGTTGTAATACTCCAAATGCCCCTTTCCCGAAAATTGGTAGCAAAAGAAATCTCGCGCATGGAGATAGAACCATCTACCAAAAGCCCTAAAATGAAAAGTTTGGCAATGCCTTGTTGAGCTTCATCAGACATAGTTCCCATTTTTTCCAATAACTGTTCTTCATTTACAGCTATTTCTTCTAACTTGGGCAATTCAAATACCTTGACCAACTCATGCGCCAATAAATAATGGTTGTGGTGATAATTGCGTTTGGCTACTGCTATCACTTGCAAAACATCTAACAAAACCTCTTTAAAAACAACATCATCTTTCAGTATTTTGTGCAAATGTTGTACTAATTGTTGTATGAGCGAAGGTCCCATCACACGTACTTTTGCCTCTCGCACCACAACATGGGTGGCGTACATATTCCAACCTGCGAAGATGAAAACGCTGAAATAATCTACATAATACGCATAGCCCACTAACGCAAAACGCGCCAAAGTCCTTTTCAATAAAAACTTGACTAACAAATTGCTCAAGGTAGCCTTCAATATAAAAAGCGTGGAAACTACAAACAGGCGCACAGGCGAAAGCCCCGCAAGTGGATTGATGCCAAACTGCTTCTGTAACTTGTTGGTTTTATCCAAACTTGCCTCAAAAAGCATACGGATATGCGCATCATAATGCTCGTCTTTTTTGTCAGGAAAACGGCAAACCCGCGCTATGGCATAGACTATCATCAAATTGAGCCACGTCAAGGCGTAAATTTCGGCTAATGCCAAAAAGACCATATACAAAAAATACGCCCAAGGGATAACCGTCTTGCCTGCCCAAGGCAACTCAAGCGAGAAAGTTGGAAATAATTTGGGGTAAATATGAATAGGCAAGTACAACAAAATAACACCCAACGCCCCAAACAAAGCCGAATACCACAAACCACGTTGTCTAATTTTTTTAATCTTACGTTGTTCGGCTTTATTCAAGTGATAGTAAGCATCTAATGTGTTAGATTTGTTTTGCGCAAATAATGTATGAAAATAGCCCTGCGCGGATTTTTCGTTAAAAAGCATACTCCTGTTTTGGTAAGTTTGAAAATGGGTAGTTTATAACCAATAATGCTTTGAATGCCTTGCTATTAGAATTTTATCTCCAAATCAGGCATTGACTCACGCAATTTCTGCTCCAATGCCTCGCTTAGTTGATGACGCGAAACACTTATTTCCTTCAAGTTCTTAAGCTCCAATACCCATTCAGGCAAGCTCAAGCCTTCGATGCCACCAATATACAGCAATTCTAAGTTTTGCAACTTGGCGAGTTCCGCAGGCAAGGACTTGATGCGAGAACGCGCAATCTTGAGTATCTTCAGCTTCGTTAGCTCGCCTACTTCAGCAGGCAAGGACGCAATGTGCGAGTCGCGCAAGTCCAATTCCTCCAAATCCTTCATATTGCCAATGCCTTCTATGGAGGCAAGTTTGGTATCTTCGAGGGACAAACTTTGCATTTTGTGCAAGCCCCAAAAACCTTCAGGCAAGGCACTTATCGGGTTGCGCTCAAGGTCGAGGTGCGTCAGTTGTGCAAGGCGTTTGAAGTCTTGAGGTAGCTCGCTTATTTTGTTGAAGGCAAGGTTCAACACGCGCAACTGTTCGAGGTTGGCAAAATCGCGGGGCAGTTTTTTGATATTGCATTGCGCCAAGTTCAGTTCTTGCAAAAGCGTTAATTGAGGGACTTTCTCTAAGATACCCTCCACATTCCACGTATGCAAATCTAACTTTGTAACTTCGCGGATAGGCTCTATAACCTCGTGCTTCAAGCAATACGACACATTCATATCCGTACTACGCAACAACTCTTGCAGTTCGGCATCATCAGGCAAGCCCAAAGAAGTCAGGAATTGAAAGGCGATTTCTATGTTCGTTTCCTCATCAGTGCGCAAGTACGCCTTCAGGTGAGAAGCCCAATCAAATTCCTCTTCGTTTTCTGTATTCATAGAAAAAAGTAAATGGTTATAGGGGCAAATATAGCTTTTTCCTAACAGAAAAGAGAAAATCACGCATAAAATACCTAAATTTGCACCTTTTTTTACTGCAAAATACTTTCCTTCTTTTGTTATGACGACCATTTCAGGCTACTACGTAGATATTCCGAACCGCACCCATTGGAAGGCGGAAATTTGTATTTCAGCAGGCAAGATAATAAGCGTTACGCCTGTAGCGCATGATGTTCCGAAGCAATATATGCTCCCTGGGTTTATTGATGCACACATTCACATAGAAAGCTCGATGCTCATTCCAAGCGAGTTTGCGCGATTGGCAGTAACGCATGGCACTGTAGCCACCATTTCAGACCCGCACGAGATAGGCAATGTCTTGGGCGTGGCAGGAGTGGAGTTTATGATAGAAAATGGCAAAAAAGTTCCTTTCAATTTTTATTTTGGCGCGCCCTCATGTGTGCCTGCCACAGGCTTCGAAACAGCGGGAGCGGTTATTTCGGTAGAAGATGTAGCTTACCTACTTGCCAAGCCCGAAATCAAATATTTGGCGGAAATGATGAACTGGCCTGGCGTTATTTATCACGAACCCGAAGTATATGCCAAAATAGCCATAGCCCAACAAGCAGGCAAGCCCATAGACGGACACGCGCCCGGTTTGCGGGGCGAAATGGCACAGAAATACATCAACGCGGGCATCAGCACAGACCACGAATGTTTTACGAAAGAGGAAGCCTTAGATAAACTCGCCTACGGTATGAAAATCATTATACGCGAAGGAAGCGCGGCGAAAAATTACAACGCCCTCGCGCCTCTTATCACAGCACATTACGAAAATATGATGTTTTGCTCTGACGACAAACACCCTGACGAATTGGTCTTGGGGCATATCAATCTTTTGGTAGCAAGGGCAGTGGCAGAGGGCTATGATGTGTTCCACGTCTTGCAAATGGCTTGCCTGAACCCCATTGCACACTACAATCTTGAGGTAGGCAAATTGCAAGTAGGCGACTCGGCAGACTTTATCGTGGTCGAAGATTTGGAATATTTTGAAGTAAAACAAACCTACATCAAAGGACAATTAGTGTCAGAAGCAGGCGCGACATTTATTCCTTCGGTAGCGGAGGCGAGCTTGCCTAATCAATTTGTGGCAAGAACCATTACCGAAAGCGAGCTACAAATCCCAGCGCGTAGTTCGCTCTTGCACGTCATCAAAGCCATCGAAGGCGAGTTGGTAACCAAGTCTTTGGTCTTGCCTGCCAAGATAGAGAACGGCTTGGCGGTGTCAGACGTGGCAAACGACATATTAAAATTGGTAGTGGTCAATCGTTATCAAAACGCGCCTGTAGCACACGCTTTTGTGAAAAATTTTGGTTTTCAAGAAGGCGCGATAGCCTCCACTGTTGCCCACGACTCGCACAATATTATAGCGGTTGGGGTTGATGATGCGTCTATTTGTCGCGCTATTAACTTGCTTATGGAGAGCAAAGGCGGAGTTTCGGCAGTAGGCAAAGGCGAGGAGCGTCTATTGCCCTTGCCTGTAGCGGGGCTTATGGCACGCACCGATTGTTATGAAGTGGCAGATGGTTATAGTGCCGTTGATGAGCTTGCGAAATGCTTGGGAACGCCCATGCGTGCGCCTTTTATGACGCTTTCTTTTATGGCGTTGTTGGTTATTCCTTCTATCAAATTGAGCGATTTGGGGTTGTTTGATGGCGATAATTTTGATTTTATGCCTTTGTTTGTGGAGTAAAAATCGTACTTGCTTGCCTACGCATCACTATAAAAAAACGGCACGAAGGTACGCTTTTATATCTCTCTATGTTTCTTTCTTTTGGAAAATCGCCCTTCGAAGCCTATTTTTGCTTTTTTGGTAGGCAAGTTATATGTTTTTGAATTTACAAGGCACTTTATATCCTTTGGACAAACCGCAAGTGTGGGGCATACTCAACGTAACGCCTGACTCTTTTTTTGATGGTGGGCATTATACACAAGAAACTGCCGTACTCAAACGTGCCGAGCAGATTTTGGACGAAGGGGCAATGCTTATCGATTTGGGTGGCTATTCTACGCGCCCCAATGCCCAAGACATAAGCCTCGACGAGGAACTTAGGCGAGTCTTGCCTGCCATACAATCCATAAAAAAGCACTTTCCTACGGCACTTATTTCTATAGATACTTTCAGGGCGGAGGTAGCCAAGCAAGCCATCAACGAAGGGGCGTGTTTGGTAAATGACGTTAGCGGAGGCACTATAGACGCGGATTTGTGGCAAACGGTAGCCGAGTTGCGCGTGCCGTATGTATTGATGCACATGAAAGGCACACCCCAAACCATGACTACGCTCACGCAGTACGAAGATGTGGTAAAAGAGGTGTATTATTATTTCGCTGAAAAAATTGCACAACTCCGCGCTTTGAAACAACACGATATTATTGTAGATTTGGGCTTTGGTTTTGCGAAAACGCCTGCACAGAGTTTTGAATTGTTAAAAAATCTTGCCTACTTTCACACTTTAGGCTTGCCTATTTTGGTCGGAATTTCGCGTAAGTCTATGATTTACAAGACTTTACAAATACAAGCTGAACAAGCCCTCAACGGTTCTACGGTCTTGCATACTATAGCTTTGATGAAAAAAGCCCAATTTTTGCGTGTGCATGACGTTAAAGAGGCGATTGAAGCCATTAAGTTAGTTGAATTATTGAAAGTTGAAAGTTGAAAGTTGATTTGTTGAAAGTTGAAAGTTGAAAGTTGAAAGTTGAAAGTTGATTTGCTCCTGTTTACCTATAATCCCCACAACCCGTTTACCTGTTACCCTTCTACACCTCCACCCTTCCCCCTTTCTACCCCTCCACCCCTCATGCCCTTAGCCCTTAGCAATCTTTTCAAATTTGGCTGGATAGATTTTGTAGATATTTTGCTTGTTTCGTTTCTGCTGTACCAATCTTACCTATTGGTGCGCGGAAGTGTGGCGGCGCGTATCTTGTTGGGCATTTTGGCAGTTGTGGTAGCGTGGGCAGTTGTAAGTTTGTTGGAAATGGAGTTGTTGGGCAATATTTTAGGGCAGTTTATCAATGTGGGCGTTATCGCGGCATTGATACTTTTTCAGAGCGAAATTCGGCAATTTCTGCTTGTCATAGGCAAGGCACATTACTTTCGAAATTTGATAATACGTAGCTTTTTTGGCGCAAGCAAAACACAAGTAAATGTAAATGCGTTTGTAGATGCGGCATTTCAAATGGGTATGGCACTCACAGGGGCGTTGATAGTGTTCGAAAAAGATGACGACCTCAAAAGTATGGTGCAACATGGCGATGAAATAGATGCCATTCCCTCGCCTCGCCTGATTATTTCTATTTTCAATAAATATTGCCCCTTGCATGATGGGGCTATGATAGTGGGGCAAGATGGGCGAATAGCCTATGCACGTTGTATTTTGCCCCTTTCCGAAGACCCCGACCTCGCGCCTGAATTGGGAACAAGACACCGCGCCGCATTGGGTGTTACAGAAAAGACCGATGCTATAGTATTAGTAGTGTCCGAAGAGCGCGGAAGCGTGTCTATAGCTCGTCATGGGAAACTCTACCGCAACCTTGCCCCCTCTGACGTGCATCGAAAATTGATGCTTTATTTGACTGAAGACCGACACGCGGTGCAAACAGAAGTGCCACGTTAAAAAAATGTAATGAAAAAGTTATGATGTGTGTGTTGCCATCATTTAACCATGTGTAAATTTGTAATTTTCAAAAATATGCACTAAAATTGCCTATTCAACAAGCGATATGATGCGACAGGCTACCCACTTTTGCGCTTACAGTCCCTATGCTTTCCTCGAGAAAGCACACCCTCCTGTTTTGTGCTATCAAGGTCCTTTTGAGCAAAATATTATTTCTACTATGGGGCATGAGTTACGTCATAGCACCGCTTCGCATGGGTATGCGAGCTGGAAATTGTTTGCTGTTTTTGTGGAATTGGCGCAAAATATCCACTTCCACGCTGTAGAACATAACCAAACCGACCTCCAAAAAGAACCTGTAGGCGTTATCTTGGTGGAAGAATTGGCACATTCTTTTCAGGTTACTACAGCCAACCTCGTTCCTGCTACTTCTATCGAAAAAATCCAAAATCGTTGTGAGGCAGTCAATCAACTTAGCCCACGCGAGTTGCGCAAATACAAAAATCAGTTGCTCTCCAATGCTGTAGAAGATAACCTCACAGGCGGAAACATTGGGCTTGTGCAAGTAGTTTTGCTTTCACAAGAACAAATATTCTTCGAAATCAAACCCGTCAATGCTGAAGTGGCATTGTTTATACTCACTTCGGTTATTAAAAAAGGAAATTAAGCCAACCCAAACCCTTAAAACTATCGTTCTAAAACTACTCTAATATCCCAACGCTAAGTATGAAAAGTTTGATAATAGAAGCTACTGAAGGCAATTTTGCCACCCCAAAAGTGCATTTTGACTTAGAAACAAGAGAATTTGTGATTGAAGGCGAGTCATTTGTAGAAAATACTGATGCCTTTTATGCCCCTATCATTGGCTGGTTAGACCAATTTGTAGAGTCAAACGAGGGCAAAATCATTTTCAAATTTATGTTCTATTATTACAATAGTAGCTCTGCCAAGTCTATCCTACGCATTTTGAAAATATTGAAAAAGTACAAAATAACCTATCCTGAAACACAAGTGTATTGGTATTATCCCGAAGGCAACGAAGACCTGATGCAAGAAGGCGAGGACTTCAAAGACTTGTTGGGCATAGACATTCATCTTGTGGTTACCAATCAAATTTTTTAACTTTTCTTGAATAGGTATGCGCTTTTTTCCTCTTTTGCTCCTTTGGCATTTTTCTATCTATGGGGCGTATGCTCAAAAACAAGATACCCTTGCCTCCCATTTGTGGGAAGTGCCTGTCGATGATATTTTGCGTATGCCTATGGACGTTTCGGGGTGGCAAGATGTGAAAATCGTAACGGCAAGCCGTTCTGAAGAGGTTTCGGGCAAAGCACCTGCTATGATTCGAGTGGTTACAGAGGAGCAAATTCGCACTCGTTGTTATCGCTCTTTGCTTGATGTCTTGCGCGACTTGCCTGATTTCAAAGTTGATGATGGTACAATGGAGCAAATCAATAATTTGATAAGCATACGCGGGATTGTAGATGTACCGCGCTTTGTCATTTTGTTGAATGGAATGCGTATTACCTCGCCTACCAATGAGAGCGTACCTATTTTAGAGAACTTTCCTGTGCATATTGCCAAACAAATAGAAGTGATGTATGGCGCAGGCTCGGCTTTGTATGGCGCAGACGCGATGGCGGGTGTGATAAACATCATCACAAAGGAAAATCCCAAAGAAAATATATATGAAATAACGCCCACTGTGGGTATGTATGGAATGTCGAATGTTTCTTTTTTCACCAACACCAAAATAAACAATGAGGCTATATTGAGCGTATCAGGGGCATATCACCATGACGTAGGCGCGGATTTGAGTCGCTTTTATCCTGACAAATTCGATATGCAAGGGCATACAACAGGCACTTTCAATACAATTTTTGGACCTCAAGCCTCCAAAACACCCGTAACGCCCCGTTATGAAATGCCTATCCTTGCCTACAACCTACACGCTTCGTTGCGCTTGAAAGATTTTAGCTTTCAGATATTTCGAAACTATGGGCAGGTTTCCAATTCTACCTCCGTATCGCCACAAAATACAGTCTATAACAAAGACTCTTTCTATGGAAGCAATATTTTGGCGGGCAGTATCAATCATCAAAAGAATTTCGAGAAAATTTCCTTCACTTCTCAAATCTTGGGTTCTAAATATGAACTCAATCCCAACTCAAATTATCGAAATGTCTATACAGCCCTGAATTATGGCTACAAATATGCTTTGGGGCAAATGCTCAAACTGGAGGAGCAAATCACGTGGCGTATTCACAACAAACTCACGTTGATAGGAGGCGTTACGTATGAAACCTTTGCATCTGTACCCAAAACGGCTGACTTGCCTACCCCTATAGACAGAACTAAAGCCTTAGAAAATACTTACATTGGGACAGACATTCCCATGAAATTTTTTACGACTACCTACTACAACACAGGCGGTTTTTTGCAATTTCAATACACGCCTTCGCAAATTTTGTCCGTTACAATAGGTTCGCGCTATGACTACAACAGCCGTTTTGGGGCAACGTTCAATCCGCGCTTGGGTTTAGTGCTTCAGCCCACCAATAAAACCATCATCAAAGCCTTATTTGGCTCGGCATTTCTCGCGCCCTCGCCTGAAGTTACCTTTGAGCATTATGGTTCTTTTTTTAGTACAGGTGGTAACAATTATGCGTCCTTTTTTTGGCATTTACCCAACCCTACACTCAAACCCATTTATGCCCGTAATGCTGAACTTGGCTTGCGTCAGTTGGTAGGCAAGAACTTGTCGATTAACTTCAATGTGTATCATACGTGGTTAGATAATTTATACAGGCGCGTGTCTGATTCTGAAACGCTGAACCTTTACAATGGCAAGTTTTTAACATCTCCCTATCCTATCAACTTCATCGAAATTACCATCAATCAAGGCAGACAACGCAATTATGGCGGAACGCTCCAGCTTGATTTTAGGCAAGAATGGAGCAAAGAGGTACGCTTAGAAGCGTATTTTGCTGTTAGTTACTTGCAAGGCAAAACAGAGGTAACCAACAACAACGAAAGTAAATTCGTGCAAGCGGGTATGATTACGCCTTGGCAACTCAAAACAGGCGTGGATATGTACTTCAAGCGTTTCACTGCCTCGCCTCGCCTTGTGTGGGTAGGCAAGCAATATTTGAGTTATTTTTGGAAAGACTCGCCTGATTCGCGCCAAAGTTTGGCAGGTTTTGCGTTGCTGAATGTGGCTCTCCGTTTCAATATTTACAAGCAAAATTTTATTTTTATCAATATCCAAAATGCCCTCAACAACCGATATGTAGGCGCGGGTACTTCAACAAACCTCGATGACGCTTATTTCCTACAAGGTGTGCCACAACAGCCTATCCGCCTATCGGGTGGCGCACAATTCAAATTCTAAACATTTAACATTTAACATTTAACATTTAACATTTTTTTTGATATTTTGTTTCTTTTTACCTGTTTACCCTTCCACCTTTCCACCCTTCCACCTTTCCACCTTTCCACCTTTCCACCCCTCAACCCTTCCACCCCTTCCACCCATGTTTGATTTTTCCAATAAAATAGTCCTCGTTACAGGAGGCGCGGCAGGCATAGGCAAGACTGCAGTCGAGAAATTCGCACAACAAGGCGCGAAAATAGCCATCTTGGATATGAACCCCGAAGGCAGGCAAGTAGCCGAAGCGTTGCAAGCACAAGGCACAGAAGCACGTTTTTGGCAAACCAATGTGGGCGATTGGGAGGCTATGCGAACCACACACGAAGAAGTCATAGCGCACTTTGGCGGATTGGACATAGCCGTTAATAACGCAGGCATTGGTGGCGTATGGAGCAAATTGGCAGACTATCCTATGAAAGACTTTGAGAAAGTAATGCAAGTAAATTTGTATGGCGTGATGTATGGTATGCAGTTGCAAATCAAACAAATGCTCGAACAAAAACAAGGCATTATTGTCAATACAGCCTCTGTTGCAGGATTAAAAGCCTTGAGCAATAGTGCTGCGTATGTGGCAAGCAAACACGCTGTAGTGGGCATCACCAAAGCCGCCGCTATAGAGTATGCCAGATACAACATTCGCGTCAATGCTATATGTCCTGTTTTTACTCACACGCAATTAGTAGAGAATATGCTCGTATTTGACCGCTCTATGGAAGACAAACTCAAGAAAACCAATCCTTTGCAACGCTTCAGTACAGTAGAAGAAGTGGCAAACGCGATTTTGTGGCTCGCCTCTCCCGAAGCCTCTTTCATCACAGGGCAGGCAATGCCCCTCGATGGTGGAATGTTGGCATAATACTATTTCGTTTGCAAGGCTTTTTACAAAAAACTACAGGTACAATATAGCTTTTTCTTGAAAAAGCTATATTTTTGCCAAAAATAAACGCTTCGAACATCATGGCTAAGAAAAACAAAGAAAAGACTGAAGGGTACGACTTCCCCAAAGAAACTTATATGTATTGGTATGAAAGTATGCTTTTGCAACGCAGATTTGAAGAAAAAGCGGGGCAAATGTATCATAAACAATACATCAAAGGCTTTTGCCACTTATACATCGGGCAAGAAGCAAGTGCTTCTGGCGCGGCAAGTGCTTTGAAAAAAGGCGACAAATGGATAACTGCCTACCGCGACCATGGGCAACCGCTCGCACTTGGCACAAGCCCCAATGCTATCATGGCAGAACTCTATGCCAAAGCTACAGGCGTTTCGAAAGGCAAAGGCGGTTCTATGCACTTGTTCGACAAAGAAGTGAACTTTATGGGCGGTCATGGCATCGTGGGCGGTCAAGTTCCTTTGGGTGCGGGTATTGCTTTTGCGGAAAAATACACAGGCACTGACAATCTTTGTATTTGCTACATGGGTGATGGCGCAGTGAGGCAAGGAGCTATTCACGAAGCCTTCAATATGGCGATGCTGTGGAAATTGCCTGTTATTTTTGTGATTGAAAACAACGGTTATGCTATGGGTACGTCTGTAGAACGTACTTCTAACGTTACTGAACTTTATACTATAGGCGAGTCTTATGATATGCCTTCCGAAGCTGTAGATGCTATGAAAGTGGAAAACGTACACTTGGCTGTAGCACGTGCTGCAGAACGCGCAAGGGCAGGCGAGGGACCTACTTTGCTCGAATTTCGTACTTATCGCTATCGTGGACACTCTATGTCTGATGCGGCAAAATACCGCACCAAAGACGAGGTAGAGCATTACAAAAATTTGGACTCTATAGAGAGCGTAAAAGCTACCATTTTGGAAAGAAAATTTGCTACTGAAGCAGAATTGGAAGCTATAGAAGATAAAATCAAACAAGCGGTAGATGAGTCGGTAGTGTTTGCGGAAAATTCGCCCTACCCTGACCCTTCGGAAGCCTACAAAGATGTGTACGTGCAAGCCGACTATCCTTTTACGATTGACTAATAACAAAACCTTGAGCGCAATCTCAAGGTTTTTTTATTCAATTTGTGTTGTCCAATCTTCTATTTGTATGCGTTGTATGCGTTGAAAATGCTTTACATTATTAGTAACCATAATAAGATTATGCACTATAGCAGTAGCACCAATAAATAAATCGATGTCATGCACTGGCGTACACATCAAAAGATGGAAAAGTAGGCAAGATTTGAATTTTAGTCTGAAAAGCATCTATTACTATTCTGTTTTGGCTTACTCTGTCACTATTCTCTGCGCCAAAACGCATCTCGGCTATGGTCAATTCAGAGATTGCACAGTTTTCTATGCCCACTTCCTCATCAATCTTTTTACCTAAATCGAACTTGCCTTTGAGGTAAAAAATACAAATATTGGTATCTAACAAGTACATATCAAAAACTTTCTATTGTTCTTTCTACATTTCTATTGGCATAAATATCTGCCAAAATCTCTTCGGCTGTTTGATTACCTTGCCAAGAACCAAACAAAGAAACAGTTTTGTTCTCTGTAACTTGGTCATTTTGCACCGATTCTGCTAGTCGTTCTATCAATGTCCTGCGCGTTTCTACATCGAGTTGGCGCAACCACATGAAGTATGTTTGTAAGATTTGGGGCGATAAACTCATCTGATTCATAAGTCTTTATTTTGCTACAAATATACATTTTTTTCATCTTTACGCAAAATTTTTCTTCTAAAATAGGTATCTTTGCATTTTGCAACCCTTATAAGCTATGGCACAACAATCGCCTCGAATTTCCATAAAACGCCTCATTACGCCTATAGTACGCCCTATCGATGACTTCATCAAGTCGAGTTTAGCAGGTGGGTTGATACTGATAGGTTGCACAGTGTTGTCGTTGGTATTGGCAAATACAGGACATACTTGGTTCATTCAACTATGGGAAACGCCTGTGAATATGCACATAGGAGGCGGTTATTTGTTTCCACAACATGGGCATCATCACTTTACTTTGGCGCATTTGATAAGTGATGGCTTGATGACCATTTTTTTTGTTACGGTTGCCTTAGAGATAAAACGCGAAGTGGTGGAAGGCGAGCTTGCCTCCCTGCGCAAAGCCTTGTTGCCTATCATTGCGGCAGTGGGTGGTATGCTTTTTCCTTTTTTGTTTTATACGCTTTTCAACATAGGCACGCCCTACAGCAATGGCGGTGGCATACCAACTGCTACAGATATTGCTTTTTCTTTGGCAGTGATGTCATTGGTGGGCGGAAAATACATACCACACAGTTTGAAGATTTTTTTGATGAGTTTGGCTATAGTCGATGACTTAGGGGCTATAGTGGTGATTGCTGTTTTTTATAATCAAGGTATCCAAGTACAATATTTGCTGTATGCGGGTACTATAGCCATTATTCTTTGGATAGCGGGCAGAGAAGGCTTTAAAAAACTTTGGTTTTTTGTGTTTTTATCCTTGCCTATGTGGTATTTTATGTTGCTTTCTGGCGTACACGCCACGATAGCAGGCGTTTTGTTGGCTTTGGCAATTCCTGTGCGCAATGTACTCACTGCCGAAGAACTTACCAAACGCTTGGAGGATACTATGGCGAACCTACAAGCTGAAAGCGAAAAAGAGAACGAACACGCACATGGCTCGCCTGCCACTATCCTACTCGAAACATTGGAGAGTTTTGTGAAAGACAATGCTTCTATCTCACAACGCATCGACAACCAAATTCGTAGCTGGGTAAATTATTTTATTATGCCCGTGTTTGCCTTGTGCAATATGGCGATTGTGCTAAAAATGAGCTTTGCCAATCAAATTTTTACAGAAACGGTAAGTTTGGGTATTCTTGCGGGTTTGATGGTAGGCAAGCCTGTAGGCATTTTTCTTACTACTTTCGTATTCGTAAAATTGCGGATTTGTGCCTTGCCTACAGGCATTAGTTGGGGACATATTTTGGGTGCGGGTATGCTCGCAGGGATAGGCTTCACAATGTCTATTTTCGTAACGCTCTTGGCATTTGACAAACAGCCTTATATAGAAGATTTGGCAAAGGTTTCTATCATAGTTGCCTCTACGCTCTCGGCTTTGCTGGGGTGGTTGTTTTTGCGTTTTTTTGTGAAACAATCGCCACAACATTAAAAAAAGTGCAAGTATTACTTGCATTTTCCATTCCAAATCCTTAATTTTACGCCCTAAGTGGCTATACCAAAAACCGCTTATAAATAAGAATAGCTAACTATTTGATTATCAAATAATTAGTGATGGATTTGTTTCGCACCAAAATTTAATCTATGAGATACGAACACGACTCATTAGGGGAACTTGCTCTCCCCGATGAAGCTTATTATGGTATCAACACTGAACGTGGCAGGCGCAACTTTGCTGTTTCAGGCATTAGCATAGGACATTTTCCTATGTTTATTCACGTATTAGCCAAAATCAAGAAGGCAACGGCTATTACGAATGCTGATATTGATGGATTGGCTACTCCTATTATGCAGGCGATTTGCCAAGCCTGTGATGAGATAGTAAGTAGCAAAATTCGTGCCGAACAGTTCCCCGTTGATGTAATTCAAGGTGGCGGTTGCATTAGCACGCACATGAACATCAACGAAGTGATAGCCAATCGCGCCAACGAAATCATCACAGGGGCGAAGGGATACGACTTTGTTCACCCGAACAATCACGTGAACATGGGGCAATCGACGAATGATGTCTTGCCTACTGCCCTGAAGCTAACGGTTCACTTCTATTTGCTGAACCTTATCAATAGCTTAGGCGTTTTAGAGGAAATATTGGAGGAAAAGGTAGCCGAGTTTGCTGATGTGGTGAAGCTCTCGCGCACTTGCCTA
Organism: Bacteroidota bacterium; assembly: GCA_004292795.1. Lineage (GTDB taxonomy): Bacteria > Bacteroidota > Bacteroidia > Cytophagales > Microscillaceae > RDXI01. The sequence goes on from RDXI01000101.1 coordinate 15,004, forward strand.
CAAGATGCTGTGCCTATCACGTTGGGACAAGAATTTAGCGCGTATTTGTCGCTGGTTCGCAGAAGCATCAAACAGCTTGAATTTCAGGCGGATATGTGTCTTGATGTGCCTCTCGGAGCTACGGCAGTAGGCACGAGTTTAGGAGTGCGCCCTGGGTATTTAGAAAAAATATATGGCAACCTCTCGAAAGTAATGGGCGTTACCGTTAGGCGAGATGAAAACTTTTTTGATGGCTTGCAAAATGGCGATTTTTTTGTGCAACTTTCGGGTACTATCAAATCTATCGCTACAGGTTTGTCCAAAATGGCTACGGATTTACGCATTTTGTCAAGTGGCAACCGCTCTGGTATGAAAGAAATCGTCTTGCCTGCTGTGCAAGCGGGTTCTTCGATAATGCCCGGCAAAATCAATCCTTCTTATCCTGAACTTATCAATCAGGTGGCTTATTTGGTGTGTGGAAACGACCTTACTATCACGATGGCGGTGGAAGGCATAGAATTGGATTTGAATATTTGGGACTCTATCATTTCCAAATCCTTGTTTGAGTCTTTGGAAGTCATGACGCGCTCTATTGTGTTGTTTGCGCATAATTGCGTGAAGGGCATAGAGGCAAACCGCGAAGAATGTGCTTCTCAAGCCGAAAATACCTTGTCGCTTGCCTTAGTGGTGTCGATGGTTTTTGGCTATGAAGTGGGCGTGAAAGTAGCCAAGCACGCACACAAAGAAGGGCTTTCTATCAAACACGCCGCTATAGAATTGGGCGTGCTTACGCCTGACATGGCGAATGATTTGCTTGATGTCTATATGCTCACGGACTCGAAACGCAGTGGCGAGCTTGTGAACCAAATGGCACAAAAGCAAAAAGACAAAGTGCGCAAGATTATTCACGAAATTTCGCCTGAAACGCGCCATTTGATTTTTGATATTATGACGCGCATGACGTGGGCAGACTCGCAGATGTCGGCAGAGGAGGCTATGGTGCTGGAGGTTACTGCAGAGGCTTTGCAGTTAGACAAACAAATGATAACCAAACTCTCATCAAAATCGGGGGTACAGGTGGCGACTATGGGTATGTGGGGTGATGAGTTGATGCAGTTGTCGATGCAGGAGCGCGAACTTGCCTACATTTGTGGGGCGTGGCTTTCAGAAGTAGATGATGAAGTGGCAGGCGAGGAATTGGCTTTGCTCGAAGACTTGCGCGAGGCTTCGCTTATTTCTATGGAGCGTGCTACTTACCTTAAGCGCAAAGTGCATCAAATCCACGCCCACAAAGCGGAACTTGTGCCACAGTGGGAGGCTTCGCCTTGGTGGGAGGAGTTCGAAAGGCTCTTGGTGCAGGCGTTGGAATTGGTAAAGAAATAATGGCAGGCAAGTCGAAAGGCTTGCCTGTTTTTACCTTTTTACGACTTTTCAAGTCAAAAAATACTGAAATCATAATTTTTTTGATTATAGACACTTGTCAGGATTTTTCCAACACCTAAAAAGGTAAAAAAAACTTGCCCAAAAGGGCAAGCAGTTTTTTTGTGCCTCTTTTTATGTCTGTCCTCAAAAACAAAACAAATTGCCTATTCGTAAGGAACAAATAACTAGCTTTTATTACAATGTAATATAAATATGATTTTAAATTAGTGTGAAACTTAAAAAAACAATAAAATAATGTAATAATACAATAAAATAATGTAATAATACAATAAAATAATGTGTAATATTTTTGTAAAAAATTACACATTACACATTACACATTACACATTACACATTACACATTACACATTACACATTACACATTACACATTACGTTTTCCGTATATAAAGTATTAGTATTGATAAGAATTTTTGCGTTATCTTTGCACCGCAAATCAAGCTACCGCAGGTCGACCAGCGTAAAGACTTGGCAAAATTATTTCCAACTTAAAAAATTAAAAATCATGAAGAATTTCTTTTTGTTGATGCTTAGCATCGCGCTGTTCTTTCCTTTAGCTTGTACTAAATTGGAAGATGTTACAGCAGATTCCCAAACTAAACCAGTTGTTCAGCGAAACGACAAACTTGGTAAAATATCTGTAGACGTAACTCTCCACGGAATTCATGGCTGTACAGTGAAAATAAAAGGTGAAGTGCGCGTGAATTCATCTGGGCAGATTGATCTTCACACTTTTACAGGTGTAATTACTGTCAGTGGTGGTCCTCTTTGTCCTCATGGGTCGGTTGTTATTGGACGACCTCAGTCAGGAGGTGATGCCGATATTGTTTTTGACACTGATAATGAAGATATTTGTCAATCTCAAGATATCATTTGGGGTAGAGGAAATACTTTTGAAGAAAGTATGTCTGAAATATTAACAACAATAAATGATAGTAATATACGAACTGGTTTTTTGAAAAGCTTAAAAGCTACAGCAGAATGCCAATAAGGTAATTTATTTCGTTTTATTCATCCAGATTTTGTTCAAATTTGGATGAATATGACTATTTGATTACTACCCAAAAATCTGATTAAATTATGAATAAAAAGAATGCTTTTATAAACAACATTTTTATTTATATAATCTAATCAACAAAATATTTTTAATTACCAATAACATTTTTTACAAATGGCTATATTTTTATTAACTTTTGCTTCTTTATTTGTAAGCAATGCCTTACAAACACAAAATTATAAAGCGGTTTATAACATCGTTATTAACGATGCACTTCGTTTTCCTATACCAGGAGAGGGCAAAGACACAATTGTGGTTCCAGTTACTACCAAAATGCGCTACACAGCGTGCATTAGCTTGAACTACATGACTATATATGTAGAACACCTTAATAGCCAATCGAATCAAAGCTCCCTTAAAGTGATGCCAAAAAACATATACGATACCTTATTGGTTGATATTAGACAATCTATAGCTTACTCTACACAAGAAAGAGTAACCTTCAAATTAAAAAAATATGAACTGCTTAAGTCTAAAAATAACAAGGACAGTTGTAATACTTTACTTGTTGCTGGCTACCCCCATGTTAAAGTTATATCTTGTAAAAGTATTCCCCAGATAGTGAATCCATCTATCGCTTTTTTCAAAAATAATTTATATGGAATAAAAATTGTTAAAAGTGAAAAAATAGAAGTTCAACTTACAGAATTTTCTATAAATAGTGAAACTATTGACCATAAACTTCTATTTTCTAAACTTAACCCTAATATTGCTAAAAAGGAGTATGATATCCTAAATATTAAATGAGTTTCCCCAGTTCATTGAAGTATATATAACTTCTTGTAAACCAGTATGTTAGTTGAAGTTTCTAACTTCAACTTAATGGTTTTGCGGTCTGCGACCGCTACGCCAAAGGCGCATAGGTTACATAATTACTCATATTTTTACTATCGCATATCTTGCCTACCCATACAAAAGTAGGCAAGAAAAATAATTATAGTAGCGCGAATATTCACTTTTGGCGTAGCGGTCGCAGACTGCAATGCCTTTGCATTGGATTTGTAAACTTCAATGAACGGGAAATGGAAGTATTTTCTATCCAAAAATCATATATTTATTTTGTAATTCAAAACTTAGCAATATGAACGTACAAGAACAACAAACGCTTGAAATCGAAGAAAGCAAACACCTTGTAGAACTCTTGAAGCCTATTTTTGAGAAGAAAAAGGCTGATTTTCTCAAAGTTTTTGATGGCAAATTCGAGGTTTTCGAACAACGTTTGAAAGAAGCAAAAAATAAGCAAAAATAACGTGCCTGCCTAACTGAAGCGTCCCGCTTCCGCGTAAGCGAGTAACCTACAAACTTTGCTAACAGACTGTAAAACAGGCTGTTAGCGTTTTAGCTTGCCTTCACACAACTATTTGTAGGCAAGTTCATTTTTTACCTTCTGCTTATCGCTTTGCACAACTGCGCCCAACCAATATTACCATATTTTTTGCCTAAACGGACAATAATGGTGTTATTGGTAGGATTGACATAGATAAATTGCCCCAATATGCCCTCTGCATAGTAGTCAGGCAAGGGCTTTTCGTTTTCGGTCATGTGCCACCATTGATACGTGTATATGTAACCATTTTTGGGTTTTTCAAAAGTGGTAGATTTGCGTACCCATTCTTCAGGCAAGATTTGCTTGCCATTCCAATTTCCATTTTTCAGATACAAACGCCCAAATTTAGCAAAATCTCTTGCCCTTGCATTGAGGCAACAAAAAGCCTTGACAGTGTTATGTTTTTTGCTATCAATGCTCCATGTAGCGTCATGCTCCATGCCCAAAGGTTTCCATATTTTTTCCTGCAAATACTCGCCTAATGGCTTGCCTGTGGCTTTTTCTACTATCAATCCTAAAATTTGCGTATTGAGGCTGATGTATTCAAATTTTTGGTCTGGCGGACTTTTGATGTTTTGTTTGTTGATGTATTTTTTCAAATTGCGCCCATAATAATACTTGGCAACATCACCAAAAGGGTTGAAGTATTGTTCTTTGTACAAGATACCTGTGCGCATATCTAAGGCGTGTTCTATAGTAACATTGCCAAATTTTTCCTTGTCCAAATCTGTAAGATATTGCGTGATAGGCTCTTGTACGCTTTTGATATAGCCTTCGGCTATGGCTATGCCCACCAAGGCAGAGGTAAAAGATTTTGCGACTGAAAAAGAAGGGACGATAGACTCAGGAGTATATGCATCGAAATATTTTTCATATAAAATACTATCATTTCGAATGACTAAAAACGCCAACGTACCTTCGTGGTCGAGAGCCTCTTCAAAAGAATATGCTTTGTTTTTGAGTGTTATCTTGGTAGGCAAGGCAATAGTAGGCTTGCCTACCAATTCGTGAAAACGAAAAGGCGTATCGGATTTCTGGATTGTTTGAGAGGCAAATTTTTTGTAGTCTTTGCTATCCGCAAAATTCCATACAAAGAACCTTCCTACATGACAGCTACCCAAGAGGAGAGGCAAAAAAAGTAACAGAAGAAGTTTTTTCATATCTTATACTAAAATAAAAATTAAGTTACGTATTCAGCACAAGGGCGCAAGCATACTTTTTCTTGTGTTCTTGTGGTAGATTTTTCAGGCAAGTTAATAGTTATTTTAGTATTATTTTCATTTTGTTGCAAAAAATATCCTTAGCTTGCCTGCAAATAGCGGTCTGCAGGCAAGTTTGTTTTTTGATGCCCCCACTAGCGCAAGATACGCATTTTGCTTGTGCCTACCTAACTGAAGCGTCCCGCTTCCGCGTAGGCGAGTACCCTACAAACCTTGCTAATGGTCTGCAAAACAAGGGCTGTCATAATGTGCGTTTGGAATTACAATTTTTCCCACAAACCGCTTATCTTTGCGTTATGCAACGCAAGACTCTTTTTGTTCTATTCGCCTTTTGGCTTGCCTGCGCTGTAGGCAAGGCACAAGTCCCCAGTAATCCGTTGGGGCTAAACCCTTCGCGCCTGAAGTGGAATCAAATCAAAACCGACAAGGTGCAAGTTGTCTTTCCTGCGGGTATGGAGGAGTACGGACAGCGCACTGCGAATTTGGTGCATTACCTTTGGGACAACAACACCGAAAGCGTAGGCAAGAAAAACAACCGCATCACTATGATTTTGCAAAACCAAACCACAGTGCCGAATGGTTTTGTTACGGTGGGACCTTTCCGCTCTGAATGTTATATGACTCCGCCCCAATTCAACGTGAATGGCGCAGGAAATTGGTTTGATTTGCTCATTATCCACGAATACAGGCACGTGAAGCAGTTTGCGAACAGTAGGCGAGGCATTACGCGGTTGGCAAAAAACATCTTCGGTTCGTGGACGTGGGGCGGATTCTTCGGGCTTGCCTTGCCTCGTTGGTATCTCGAAGGGGACGCGACTATGACCGAAACCGCCCTTACCGAAGCGGGGCGTGGTCGCTTGCCTGAATTTGAAATGGAATACAAAGCTCTTGCCTTAGCAGGTATTCATTACAACTATGACAAAGCTTATGCGGGTTCTTTCCGAAATTATGTACCAAGTTTCTACAATTTGGGTTATTACATGACAGGCTATGCAAGGCGCGAGTTTGGCAATGATATTTGGGCGAAAGTAGCTGAAGATGCTGTACAGTTCAAAGGCGTGTTTTATCCCTTTGCCCGCAATATGGAAAAATACATGGGACTCCGTCCAAGAAAATTGTACGAAAAGACTTTTGCAGAATTGGATAGCACATGGAAAGTGTATGCCAATTACAACCCTTATCCCATTCAACAAAAGGAATATAACATAACCCAACCAAAAGCTAAAAAGTATTACACCGATTATCGTTTGCCTCAATATACAGAAGAAAATAGTTTGATAGTAGAAAAAAGTAGTTTTGAGGAAATAAGAACTTTTTATAGGTTAGAAGATAGAAACCTCATATCCACACTTTATCAAAGAGGTATGAGGTACAGCAGAAAAGATATAGATTCCCTCATAAATAGTAGTAAAAGAAACTCTTTTGTGGAACAGAAACTCTTTTCGCCCGGCATCAATGTAGGCTCGAATACTACGCTCCACGTAAACAAAGGTGTGATGGTTTGGGCGGAACTTACCTACCATGAGCGTTGGGGAGGCAAGAATTATTCTATCATTCGCCTGAAGAAACCCGAAGATGTAAATCCCCGCAAACTTACCTCCAAATCTCGCTACTTCGCGCCTTCGCTCTCGCCTGACAACAGTATGATTGTGGCGGTAGATGTGCCAGATAGTTTGAAATATGCCATTGTTATACTCTCTGCCGAAACAGGCAAGGAAATCAAACGCTTTCCTAATTTGAACAATGACTTTCTTGCCTTCCCTACATTCTCACCCAATGGAAAAAAAATTATTGCAGTAGCTCAACAAGGCGAACAAAATTGGCTGACTGAAATAGACGTAACTACAGGCAATGCCTTAGAAATTTTAGGAACATCTGGAATATCTTCTTTCTTCCGGTCTTTCAGTGCTTTCCACTGGATCTCGAAGTTCTTCATTACATTTGTCCACTGTAGGTTTGCTGCCGTTAGGTCACGACCGACTGTGTCGTAGAATCTGACCAGGTCACACGCGACAGCAATTCTCTTCTGCGATTTCGCTCCGAAAACAAAGGAAGGTGTTGGTATTGTTGCTCCTGCCGCTGCGCCTGGATTAGGGTCTGGTACCCGACCACCAGGGCGACGAAGGTTATCCGCCAACTGTTGCAATCCATCCTTATCGAAGTCCGCTAAGTCCGACACAGCTGTTATTCCTTCCTGTTGCAATTGCAGAACAGTCGCATGAGGAATACCCATTTGGTCGGCTTGTTCGAAGAAAGCAGTGGTTTGCGCTGCTGTGAGCACCATATTGATGTAGTTTCTTCGATGGGTCTGATAAACTGCTAAAAATCGACCTTACACACGCACGTAAAGTCAAAATTATAGTTACACTCGTAGCTACTCTTCGTGTTGTCCCTAGTGTAGCATTGTACAACAATATTGTCGTACGTTGCCAATAATAGGCCAACTATACGCGTTGGATTTTTAGGGGCATCTTAAAACAGGATTGTCCGGACGATTCCGTTTCTCACCGCGGTGGCGTTTCCAATCGTACCA
>RDXI01000102.1 GCA_004292795.1 Bacteroidota bacterium
GCCCACGATGTATCACACACAAGCAGACTTCAAAAAACGCATGAAAACACGCGGACTTACGTTGCGCCCTGCCTTCGACGACTCGGTAACGCATATCATTGTAGGCAAGTCACCTGTCGGGTTGCAAAAAAATCTACAACAAATACAAGGCTTTTTTGCCTTCGAGCAAATCACTGAATGGCTTGCTACATTCGAAACGGCTACCTTCACCGAAGAACCTTTGGAAACTGCTGAAGTGGACAATTTGCGCCTTTTGCTCACGAGTGGCAATGATGCCAACATAACGCTTGCCTTGCAAATGATGCAACAAGGAGGCATACCCGAAGCCTTGTATCCTACTTTTTTTTGGTTGGCGTTTACGGTATCTGATGCGAGTAAAAAATTATACAGTGAAGTTTTCAAGAAACATTATCCTTCCTTTTGGCAGGCAAGCGTGGATAAGTACAGGCGAAAAATGTTGCCTACCGTATTGGAAGACTTAATCCGACAAGATGCCTTGCCTACCGAAACGCTTTTTATGTCGCTTTTGCAGGATTTTTCTTCACAACTCAAGACGTTTGCTTTGCGTCCTTTCGCGCTCAAGTGTGGAGGCGAGCCTGCCAAGTTTGTGATACAAGGTTTGCTAAAACAAGGCGTTCTCGATTTTCAAAATCGTTATTTGGGCGTTATCCCTGCCGAGATTGCGCAATTTCCTGAAATCACGCACCTCAAACTATGGGACAACAAGCCCTTGCATAGAGGTTTGGCGCATCTGAAGCACTTGCCTAACCTCCAAACGATAGAAATTCTCCAAAAAGGTAGGCGCGACATAGCCCTCAAAATCAACAAAGTAATACCTCATGTGAATGTCTTGTAGGCAAGCAAACGTTGTAGCATAGCAAGGAATACGCAAATAATACCTATATTTGCGGGTTCAAAGGTAGGCAAGGCAACTTTTCCTGACAAAATTTGGTCTTACTCCTATACAGGGCGACCTACTCCTTACGTTTTTTTACAATTATCTAATTCAATCTCTCTATGTGTGGAATTGTAGCTTATACAGGTTACCGCGATGCTTACCCCATTCTCATCAAAGGACTAAAACGCCTCGAATATCGTGGCTATGACAGTGCAGGTGTTGCCCTCTTGAATGGCAAACTGCACGTATATAAGAAAAAAGGCAAAGTTTCTGAACTCGAAGACTTTATAGGCGAAAAGACTCCCTCTGGCACTATTGGCGTGGGACACACCCGTTGGGCTACGCATGGCGAACCTAACGACACCAACGCACACCCTCACTATTCGGCAAGTGGCAATCTCGCGCTTATCCACAATGGTATCATTGAAAACTACAATGTTATCAAGCAAGATTTGCTACAAAAGGGCTATACCTTCAAGAGCGAAACCGACTCAGAGGTATTGGTCAATTTCATTGAGGACATTCAAAAACAAGCGAAATGCTCCTTGCCTGAAGCAGTGCGTTTGGCATTGCAAAAAGTAGTAGGCGCGTATGCCATTGTGTTGATTTCTGAAAAGAACCCACGCCAACTTATCGCGGCACGCAAAGGCAGTCCGCTTGTGATAGGCATAGGCAAGGGCGAATATTTTATCGCTTCTGATGCTACGCCCATCATAGAATACACCAACGAAGTAGTCTATCTCGACGACCTCGAGGTGGCTATCATAGAAGACGACAAACTTTCTATCAAAAACCTTGACGCTATAGTCAAACAGCCTTATATCCAAACCCTCGACCTCGAACTCGAAGCTATAGAAAAGGGCGGATATGAACACTTTATGCTCAAAGAAATATTTGAGCAACCGAAGTCTGTAGCAGACAGTTTGCGTGGGCGCGTGAATAGCAAACAAGGCTCCCTCCTATTGGGTGGCTTGACTGAATATATGAACCGCCTGAAAACGGCAGAAAGGATTATTTTTGTGGCTTGTGGCACGTCTTGGCACGCGGCATTGGTGGCTGAATACCTTTTCGAAGAGCTTACGCGCATACCCGTTGAGGTAGAATATGCGTCAGAGTTTCGTTATCGCAACCCTATCATCAAAGAAAATGATGTGGTGATTGCTATTTCGCAATCAGGTGAAACGGCTGATACACTCGCGGCGATTGAATTGGCAAAATCAAAAGGAGCTATCATTTTGGGTGTTTGCAATGTGGTAGGTTCTTCTATTCCTCGCGCCACACACGCAGGAGCATACATACACGCAGGACCCGAAATAGGCGTAGCAAGTACCAAAGCCTTCACAGGACAAATAACAGTCTTGGCTATGATGGCATTGAGCATAGCACACCGCAGAGGCACTATTACCGAGAGTTTCTTCCACGAAATGTTGGTAGAAATGGAAAATATCCCTTCCAAAATAGAAAAAGCCCTCACTACCAACGGACAAATTCAAGAAATTTCAGCTATTTTCAAAAATGCCCGCAACTTCTTGTACTTGGGGCGTGGCTTCAATTTCCCTGTAGCCCTTGAAGGTGCGTTGAAGTTGAAAGAAATTTCGTACATTCACGCTGAAGGTTATCCTGCGGCAGAAATGAAGCACGGACCTATCGCGTTGATTGATGAAGAAATGCCTGTAGTGTTTGTGGCTACGAATGACAGCAGTTATGAAAAAATCATTTCGAATATTCAAGAAGTGAAGGCAAGGAAAGGGAAAGTTATCGCTATCGTAACAGAAGGCGACAAACTTATCTCGAAAATGGCGGATTACACTATAGAAATACCTGCCTGCAACGAAATGCTTGTGCCTCTTTTGTCGGTTATTCCTTTGCAACTCCTCTCCTATCATATCGCTGTTTTGCGTGGTTGCAATGTCGACCAGCCTCGCAATTTGGCTAAATCCGTAACGGTGGAATAAAACATTTGATAAATCAAATGCCTACGCAAAAACAAGCCCTTGAGTACGCTCAAGGGCTTATTTTTTATTTCTTGGCTTTGGGAGGCAAGGGCAGTTTTTTGATTTGAAAGATGTTGTCGGCAATAGGCGAGATGATAATTTCCTTTTCGCCTTCGGGAACATAGAAGATGTAGAGGCTGTTTTGCCCTATTATCTTTACTTTCATTTTTTTATCTCCATTGAACGTGATGACGTGGTCAGGCTTCATCTTGCCCGCCTCGAGTCTTTCTTTTAGTTTGCTCCCCATACCTAAGCTCAAGCCCAAAAACATCCCTATTATCATAGCCGCGAGCATAAAAATCAAACGTGCTTGTTTTGATTGGGTTAGAAAATTCTCTTGTTTGGGCTTATTCATTTTGGGATACACATATTCGTTCCAAAGATAGAACAGCAAGATAGTTCCCGCCAACACTGTAGGCAAGATTGTATTGCTTGTGAGGTGCTTCAGGGGCGTGATAAGAATATCCAAAAAAGTAGAATAGTTCAAAATATTGATGCCCACATAGGCATATTCGATAGAGTCGGTCATCAAGCCCAACAACAAAAGATAGACATAGCCCAAAGAAAGCCCTTCTTGAATACCAATATTTTTCATCATTCCCGCGATTGTAATTTTGCACAAAGGTACATAGTCTTTCTTAAAAAAGCCGTTTTCTAAAGTTTTTTAAACAGGCAAGTAAAAACTTTTGCCTATTTTTGCAAAAATCCCAAACCAAGATGAAGCCGATTTATTTTACACCTGGTCCCGCCGCGTTGTACCCCACTGTAGAGGCGCATTTGCACCAAGCCTTACGCGATAATATTCCCTCCATTTCGCATCGAAGCAGTCAATTTCGCGCCATTTACCAATCCGCGTATGAAGGTCTGCGCGAGCTATTGGACTTGCCTACTGACATGGGCGTGTTTTTTGTAGGCTCGGCTACAGAAGTTTGGGAGCGCGTATTGCAAAACTGCGTCGAGCAGGCAAGTTTTCACTTGGTCAATGGCGCGTTTTCGCGCAAATTCTATGAGTTTGCTGGGCTTTTGCAAAAACAAGCCCACAAACAAGAAGCGGACTTTGGCAAGGGCTTCACAGCAGGCGAGTTGCACGTTCCGCAAGGCATCGAGATGATAGCCTTCACCCAAAACGAAACGAGTTCGGGAGTAGCCACATCTGTAGAAACCATACACGACACCAAAGACGCACACCTCGACAGTTTGATAGTAGTTGATGCCGTTTCGTCTGCCCCCTACCCTATTTTCGACTTCGCTAAAGTAGATTCTTTGTTTTTTTCTGTGCAAAAGGCATTTGGCTTGCCTGCGGGTTTGGGCGTTTGGATAGCCAATGAGCGTTGTTTGGCAAAAGCGCAAGCGTTGGAAAGCAAAGGCATCAACACAGGCGCACACCATAAATTGACAAACCTTTGGCAGTTTTTCAAAAAATTCGAAACGCCTGCTACGCCTAATGTGTTGTCTATCTACTTGCTCGACAAAGTAGTGCAAGATATGCTTGCCTACGGCAAGGACAAGCTACGCGATGAGACCGACCTGAAAGCGATAATGTTGTACGACTTCTTGCGCGAAAGCGAGCTTTTTGATGTTTTTGTGGAAAATCCTGAACATCAATCGAACACAGTCATTGTAGCCAATACGCGCCAACCAGCCTCGCCTATCTTGAAAACGCTGGAAGAAAAAGGCTTCATCATAGGGAGTGGCTACGACAAATCACGCGAACAAATCCGTATTGCGAACTTTCCTGCTACTTCGGTGGAACAAGTGGAAATGTTGATAGATGCCATGAGCGAACTTTCCTAAAATAATTTTCCCAATGAACAGACGAAAATTTTTAACCATGTCTATAGGCGGTTTGGGCGCGGTGGGTGCTTTGGCAGGCTTGTATGCTTGGCAGGTCGAGCCTTTTTGGTTGGAGTTCACGCATATCAAAATGCCTTTGCCCAACTTGCCTACGGCTTTGGAAGGCAAGACTTTGATGCAAATAAGCGACCTGCACATTGGCGATAGATTTAGCCGAGCGTATTTGATAGACTCGTTGAAAAAGGCGCAAAAATTCGCGCCTGACTTTGTAGCCTATACAGGTGATTATGTAACCTACGACTCGCCTGCCCAATACGAGCAAATGAAAACTGTGATGCAACACGCTGTAAAAGGCAAACTTGGAACGGTGGGCATTTTGGGCAATCACGACTACGGCAAGGCGTGGCTACAGCCCGAAGTAGCCGATAAAATTACGGCTATTTTGGAAGAACAAGGCGTTAAGATGCTTCGCAATACGCAAGAGGTTATAGCCGATTTGCATTTTACGGGTTTGGACGATTATTGGGGTACGAATTACGCGCCTCAAAAAATAATGCCTTCCGTACAAGCAGGCAAGGCAAACATTGTGCTTTGTCACAACCCTGATGTGGCTGATAATGATGTTTGGAATGGGTATGCAAGCTGGATTTTGGCAGGACACACGCATGGCGGACAGTGCAAACCGCCTTTCCTACCCGCGCCTATGCTTCCTGTGCGCAATAAACGCTACAGTGCAGGCAAGATAGCCCTCGAAGATGGGCGCACACTGTATATCAATCGCGCCTTAGGGCATTTGTGGCAAGTTCGTTTTAATGTTCGTCCAGAAATAACAATTTTTACATTGAAAAAGGCGTAAAATAAAAATCAAGAGTTTAACACAGAGATACGAAGAGTCACAAAGGAACACGAAGTGCTTTGTGTATCTCTGTGCTACTCCGTTTCTCTGTGGTATTTTTAAATTATTTATCCAATAAACGCCTGTGGTAATTGATTTGCCCCAAATGGTAGGCAAGGTGCATAACCAAGTGAATTAAAAAATACTCTGTAGAAACCATTTCTTCGAGAACCTTTCTGGGGTATTCTTTTTGTAAGTCTTCGGGAGTAAGCGTAGAAAGTGCATTTTCAACTACCAACATAGTCGCCTCGATATTTTCGATGAGCGTTTCTCGCGGAATATCCTTAGAAGAAAACTCAAGTTCGCGTTGGCGCACATAGCCTGTATTGCCAAATTGCGCCCCGATAAAAGTGTTGAGATTGCCTATCAAATGCAAACACAAATTACCTGCGGAATTGGCTATGCTTGCCTCCACAAGCCAAATATTTGGCTCGTGTTGGTATTGCGCAATCTCTATTTTGAGTTTGGTAAGCTCTCTTTGAAACAGTTTTTTGATGGATTCTATCATTTTTTGATGCGGTTAAGCCGTATATTTCTTGAAAATAAGCGTGGCAATGTGTCCGCCGAAGCCAAAAGTATTGCTCATGGCATAGATGATTTCCTTTTGTTGCGCCTTGCCTAATGTAAAATCAAAGAGATGCGCAATCGAGGCATCTACTTCGTCTGTGTTGGCGGTAGGTGGCACAATACCCTCTTGAATAGCCTTGATGCTGATAACAGCTTCTATCGCCCCTGCCGCGCCCAATAAATGCCCTGTCATGGACTTGGTGGCACTGACATGAAGCCCTTTGTTTTCGCCAAAAACACGCACCATAGCCTTTACTTCGCTTTCGTCACCTTGTGCTGTAGAAGTGGCGTGTGCGTTGATGTAGTCTATTTGTTGGGGTGTGATGCCTGCATCTTCCAACGCGTCTAACATACCTAAATACGCGCCCTCGCCTTCGGGGTGTGTGCCTGTGAGGTGATACGCATCGCCTGCCATACCCGTTCCGACTACTTCGGCTATGATGTTCGCGCCACGCTTGAGGGCAGACTCCAAACTTTCGAGTATCAAAGCTCCCGAACCTTCGCCCATCACAAAACCGTCCCTTTTGACATCAAAAGGGCGCGAAGCGATAGCGGGATTTTCGTTGTGGGTAGAGAGGGCTTTCGCGGCACTAAATCCGCCCAAACCGCTTTCTGTGATAGCGGCTTCTGAACCGCCTGTGATAATCATATCTGCCTTGCCAAGTCGAATGTAATTGCAAGCGTCTATGATAGCGTTGTTGGAGGACGCACAAGCCGAGATAGTAGAAAAATTTAAGCCACGCAAGCCATGTCGGATAGAAATAACGCCTGAAGGAATGTCGGCTATCATTTTCGGCACAAAGTAGGGGTTGAAACGCGGTTTCTTGCCTCCTGCTACATACTCCTCTACTTGTTCTTGGAAGGTTTGGATACCGCCATTGCCCGAACCCCAAATCACGCCAATTTTATTGCGATTGAGGGTTGAAAAATCAATGTTGGCGTGCTTGATAGCTTCTTCGGTGGAGGCTATGGCGTATTGCGTAAACAAGTCGTATTTACGCGCTTCGTTTTTTTCGAAATAATCGGCAGGGTTAAAGCCCTTGACCTCGCCTGCAAAGCGCGTCTTGAAGGCAGAAGCATCAAATTTGGTGATTTCGGCAATGCCTGACTTGCCTGCCACAATGTTTTTCCAAAATTCCTCTACGCTATTGCCTAAAGGTGTAATAGCTCCTAAACCTGTTACGACTACTCTTTTTAGTTCTTTCAACATAATGTGGGCAAAGTTAGTGTGCGTCTGCTATATTTCCAAAAGTATCGCGGTTTTGGGGTGGTTGGGTAGGCGAGTATGTTTGTATTCTCTTGTTGTAATTTTGTTTTCTAAAAAAAATATAGTAGGTTTGTGCCAATCAATAGGCTTACTATGAATACATTTCAAGCAAAAGAACTTTTTGAGTTGCTAAAAGCACGCGAATACGCTACATTTTTCATAAAATTGTACGAATATGGCGTTACATCTTATATCTTTGCTCAATTTCAAAAAGAGTTCAAAGAAGGCACTTCTAAATATGATCCAAACTTTTATGAGAGGCTTTTGTTAGCATTGCGCGAGGAGGCAACCTATGAATTCACCTCAAAAAATACTACAATAGATATATTTTTTAGCTTTTCCTCTAAAAATATGGGAGAAGCGCAGGTAGCTGTAAACAAACTACGCAGTGCTGGTTTTTCTGTTTTCTTTTCAGGCGAGGACTTAGGCTTGCAAATAGGCACAACTTACTTTGGAAAGGTGCAAGAAGCTTTAGAACAAGCTACTCATTTTGCTTTGTACTTCACAGAAGAGGCAAAGACCTCTAATTGGGTGCGTGCCGAGTATGAAAACTTTTATCAACACATTCACCTTCACAACCCCAAAGAACGGCGTTTCTTTATCATTTACGAGTCGCACATCAATCATCAAGATTTGCCTATTTTCTTGCGAAGCACCCAAACCTGCAAAACAGAAGATGTTATAGCTTTTCTTAAACAACCTGAATTGGAAGCAGAAGAACAGGCAAGACTTAAGAAGGAAGAAGCAGAAAGACAGGTAAGACTCAAGAAAGAGCAAGAAGAAGCAGAAAAGCAGGCAAGACTCAAGAAAGAGCAGGAAGAAGCAGAAAGGCAGGCAAGACTCAAGAAAGAACAAGAAGAAGCAGAAGAAAGGCAGGCAAGACTAAAGAAAGAACAGGAACAGGAAGATGCAAATCTAAGCCGAGAAGAAAGTACATATCAACTTGCGAAAGACAAAGACCAAGTAGAATTATATTACTACTACTTAAATAAATATAAAAAAGGTAAGTACGTAAACGAGGTAAGAGAAAGAATAGAGGCATTGGAGCAGAAATTGTTGACAGAAGAGCAAACGATATTAGGAAAAGAGCAAGAAGAAGCTGAAAAGCAGGCAAGACTCAAGAAAGAGCAAGAAGAAGCTGAAAGGCAGACAAGACTCAAGAAAGAACAAGAAGAGGCAGAAAAGCAGGCAAGGCTTAAGAAAGAACAAGAAGAAGTAAAAAAGCAGCCAAGACTCAAGAAAGAACAGGAAGGGGTAAAAGAACAGACATCAACCCAGAAGAACGTAAAAACATATAAATTAACAAAATATATCTTGCGAACCTCTTTTTTCATTGTATCATTTTCTGTATTATGGTATTCTTATCCCAAAATCTTTATCGCCAACAAAAAATATGTAGAAACCAAACCTGATGATAAGATAAACAAGAAAATACATAAAAAAACATACAAATGGGAAGATTTAGATATAAAAGCAGGTGTAAACAAAAAATACGGAATAGTACATAAAACAAAAAAGGATACTATTACAGATTTTATGTACGATTTTATATATTTAAATGAAAAAAAATATACAAAAAATAATATAAATTTTGCTGTAGTAAAAATGAATAATAAAATAGGAGCTATAGACAGTACAGGTTCATATCTTGTCCCTCTGCAATATGAAGAATTACACAACATGGGCAATATTGATATGTTGGTGGCTAAAACAAATACCAAGTATGGAGTTATTGACTTAAAAAATAGAATAAAAATACAATTTCAATATGAGAGATTATATAGAATAAGAGATACTGATATGTTGGTGGCTAAAAGAGGTACAAAGTACGGTATTATCGACTTTGAAAATAAAATAAAAGTACAATTTCAATATGACTCATTGTGTTCTATAACTTATGAAAAAGGTTCTTTTTTAATGATAGCAAAAAAAGGTAGTTATTGGGGAATTATCAACCAAAGAGAAGATATTGTTTTGCCAATAAAATACGAAAATATAGATTTTTATCGTCCATACAGCCAAAGGAAAAAAGACAATATAATGCCACCTATTATAGCAGTTAAATTAAATGGCTTGTGGGGTGGTGTTGATATTAAAGGCAATACGATTATAAAATTTAAATATCAAAGAATATATTGTTGTAACGAAGATGGGATATGTATAGCTGTTATTGGTAACAAATTTGGCTATATTGACAAAAATGAAAACATAATTATTCCATTTTCATACGAAGAAGCATGGGCATGGACAGGCTCTTACGGCTATGTAAAATTGAATAATAGATGGTATATGATAAATAAACAACAACAACTAACCTCGATGTATCCTCATTAGGATTTAAAAAAAACACCTGTATTTGCCCTAAAAACAATAAAACCCTATCTCGCCTCCCCCCACAGGCAAGCCTAAATTTTGATGAATGTAGATCGTCTGTTCTGCTAATGCTGTATTCCTTGCCTACCAAAAAACCAAAACCGACCTAAGCTATAGGCAAGTTTTCAGGCAAGCTACAAAAAAATACTTTCTTGTGGCTTGTATGTAAAAAAAACACCTATATTTGCTTGCCTACAAAAAGACGCGCCTTCAAAGTGCGCACTCAAATTTTCCCTCTATCTAAACGTTTTCGATATGACTAAGCGAGAAATCGAACTATTGTTGTTTTATCAAGAAACCGAAGCACGAAATTTGAAATTTTTTGTCAAGAAAGCCTACGAAGAAAGCAATCAACAAGAAATTGATTATTTTTTAGACAAGTTAAAGGCTATCATGGACAAGATAGAGCAATACAAAAAACTATTGGAAGAATAATTTTTAAACAATTTTTGGTATTTAAATATGAAAATTGAATTTAATCTGCATTATTGGGTAGGTCGTTTCAATGCCTGCCAAAACGACTTGGATTATACGCAGGTAAGCCAAGACTATGACAACTTGCTCGCCCAACTCGCGCCTGAAGAACGCCAAACCGCTCAAAATGACTTCAAAGCCTATACGTTGAGGCGTTTGGAGCGTTTGGGAAAAAATATAGATTTGTGTGGTGAAATTGTAGAAGATTATGTACTTGCCTCCAAAGCCTTAGCCAACGCCCAATGATATGAAACCCAACTTTTCCCAAATACCCCTCTCTCTCTCTCCTCCCTCCTCTCCTCTCCAACCCCAAAAAGCCCCTTTCAAAACGGCAGAAGGTATCGAGATAAAGCCTTTTTATACAGAGGCGGACTTGAAAGAGGTAGAACACCTTGCCTACATAGCAGGCAAGCCTCCTTTTTTGCGTGGTCCCTACGCGACCATGTACGTACAAAAGCCTTGGACTATCCGCCAATATGCGGGTTTTTCGACTGCCGAAGAGTCTAATGCCTTCTACAGGCGCAACCTCGCGGGTGGGCAGAAAGGGCTTTCTGTAGCCTTCGACTTGGCAACGCATAGAGGCTATGACTCTGACAACCCGCGTGTGGTGGGGGACGTAGGCAAGGCAGGTGTAGCTATAGATTCTGTGGAGGATATGAAAATCCTTTTTGATAGTATCCCGCTCAATGAAATGTCTGTTTCGATGACTATGAATGGCGCGGTTGTGCCTATCATGGCGTTTTTCATTGTGGCAGGCGAGGAACAGGGCGTTTCGGCTGACCAACTTTCGGGAACTATCCAAAATGATATTCTGAAGGAGTTTATGGTGCGCAATACGTATATTTACCCTCCGCAGTCGAGTATGCGCATCATTGGCGATATTTTCCGCTATGCTTCAGAGAAAATGCCCAAATTCAATTCCATAAGCATTTCGGGCTACCACATGCACGAAGCGGGCGCACCTGCAGATATTGAGCTTGCCTACACCCTTGCCGATGGATTGGAGTATATCCGTACAGGTTTGCAAGCGGGGCTAAAAATTGATGAGTTCGCGCCTCGCCTATCGTTTTTTTGGGCGATTGGTATGAACCATTTTATGGAAATTGCGAAACTGCGTGCAGGGCGTTTGCTTTGGGCGAAATTGGTCAAACAATTCAACCCTACGAATCCTATCTCGATGGCACTTAGGACGCACTGCCAAACTTCGGGCTATAGCCTTACCGAACAAGACCCGTTCAATAACGTGGCGCGTACTTGTGTGGAAGCAATGGCGGCGGCTTTGGGGCATACACAATCGTTGCATACCAATTCGCTTGACGAGGCTATAGCCTTGCCTACTGACTTTTCGGCTCGAATTGCAAGAAATACACAACTTTTTTTGCAAGATGAAACAGGTATTTGTTCGGTCATTGACCCTTGGGGCGGTAGCTATTATGTAGAAAAATTAACCCACGAACTTTGCCACAAGGCTTGGGCGTTGATACAAGAAGTAGAAGAATTGGGTGGAATGACCAAAGCCATTGAAACAGGCTTGCCTAAAATGCGCATTGAAGAAGCCGCCGCCAAAAAGCAGGCAAGAATTGATAGCGGAAAGGAAACCGTTTTGGGTGTAAACAAGCTCAAGCCTGACTTCGAAAAACCGCTTGAACTCTTGGAAGTAGATAATACGGCTGTGCGTGAGTCGCAAATCAAACGCCTGAACGAGATAAAAGCCACACGAAACAACGAAGCGGTGCAACAAGCCTTAGATGCCCTTGCCTACAGTGCGCAAACAGGCGAGGGAAATTTACTCGAATTGGCAGTGGATTGTGCCAGAAAACGCGCTACTTTAGGCGAGATTTCTGATGCTATGGAAAAGGCTTTCGGAAGGCACAAGGCAACTATTCGCGCCATTTCGGGGGTGTATGCTTCGGAACTTTCGCAAGAGTCGGATTTCCAAAAAGCACAACAACTTGCTGATAAATTTGCCGAAATGGAAGGTCGAAGACCGCGTATTTTGGTGGCGAAAATGGGGCAGGACGGACACGACAGAGGCGCGAAGGTGATTGCTAC
>RDXI01000103.1 GCA_004292795.1 Bacteroidota bacterium
AAAAATACTGTTTTTTTTTGCCTAATAACTATTTAGGCACTTACTTTGCGAAAACAACGCTATCACATACCTACTTATGCGCAAATTTATCTATTGTCTTGCCTACTGCGTGCTGGGCTTCTTGCCTGCCGTTTTTGCCCAACAAAAGGCAGAAATGGATAGTTTGAAGCGCGTTCTGAAAAATACTACCCGCAAAGATACGGCTACTGTGCGCATTTTGAACAAACTTTGCTGGGATAACCGCAATAGCAATTTTTTAGAAGCGATTAGTTATGGCAAAGAAGGGGCGTTGCTTGCCGAAAAAATACGCGACTATCGCGGGCTTTGTGAGGCTTTTAATTTTTTGGGCGTGGTCTATAGAAATATGGGCGACTATGCCGAAGCGAGCAATCGGTTTTATGACGCGCTAAATTGGTCAGAGAAAAAACAAATTCACGAACAAATCGCGTATGCCAACAACAACATAGGCGATATTTTCAGAGCGCAAAAGAACTTCAAAGAAGCATTGCCTTACGCGCTGAAAGCCTTGCAAATGTTCGAACAGTTGAAAGATATACGAGGTGTTGGTTTTGCACAAGTGCGCTTAGGCGAGATTTATCAAGGGTTGGAGCAATACGAAAAATCCATCGAAGCCTTCGAAAAGTCGTTGGAAATAAGGCTTAAATTAGGCGATAAAACAACTATAGTAACGTCCTACACGCGCATGGGCGTGGTTTACACCTTGAAAAAAGACTATGAAAAGGCTATCCTGTACCACGAGAAAGCCTACAAAATAGGCGAGGAAATGAACGCGCCTCGTGTTATGGCGGGTGCTTTGGACAACCTCGCCTCCGTTTATATCTCCCAAAAAAAATACGACAAAGCAGAAGAATATGCCCTCAAAAGCCTTGCTATAGCCCAAAAACTGAAAGCCAAAGGCGATGAACGCAATTCTTACGCCACGCTTGCGCGACTATCAGAGGAAAAAGGCAATTTTCGAGATGCCCTTGCCTACACGAAAAAATACCTGAAACTGCACGACAGCATAGACAATACCGAAAAATCGAATCAGTTGGCTAAAATGCAAGCCATTTATGGTGACGAGAAAAAAGAGCAAGAAAATATATTGTTGAAAAAAGAAAAAGAACTGAAAGACCGCAAAGAAGTTGAAAAAGATTTGTTGCTCGCGGCATCAATAGGCGCGTTTTTGCTCACATTAGGCGGTATTTATCTTGTGTTTCGAAGCAGACAAAAGCAGGTAAGGCTGAACGCCAAAATAAAAATACAGAACGAAGCTCTCCTACAACTAAGCAAAAACGCAGGCGTACAGCGCGGAAATTGGGACGAAGCCTTGCAACACATTACGCAAACTGTGGCGCAGACCTTGCAAACGGCGCGTGTGAGTGTGTGGTCGATGGAAGACTTGCCTGCCCCGCACATTCATTGTTTGCAGTTGTTCGAACTCGAAGGCGCAGTTTTTTCGAAGGGTTTGCAGTTATTTGAAAAAGACTTTCCTGTTTATTTTGAGGTAATTCAAAAACAGCATCTCATCAATGCACAAGATGCTCGCCACAACGCACACACGAAAGAATTTGCGGAAAGTTATTTGATGCCATTGGACATTTACACGATGCTCGATATACCCATTTTCTCCGAATCGGGCTTGTGGGGCGTGCTTTGTTGCGAAACCAAACACAAACAACGCACTTGGCGCGAACACGAAATATCGTTCTTGAAGTCTGTCGCGGATATTATCACCATTGCCTACAAGTCCTTTCAGCGCAGGGTAGCCGAGCAGGAATTGGCTCGCAAAAAACAAAAATTGGAGCGCAACATCAGCACGTTGTTAGCCATTTCTAAGAACGAAGCTATCGCCAATGGCGATTGGCAGGTCATGGCACGCGAAGTTACGAAGGCTATCGTTCACTCGCTCCAAACGACTTCGAGCCAACTTTGGTACTACAATTTCAAAGAGGACACTTTTTATTGTTTGGGCAACGAAGGCGAGGATTTCCAACTCTTGAGCAGTTTTCAAGTGCCGATTTTTCACCGTGTTTTGGCAGAAGAAAACGCGCTCATTGTCCACAATATGCACGAAGACGACACGATTGACGCACAAAGCAAGGCTTTTTTTGCAGAACATCACACCCAATCGTTCATCATTTACCCCAACAAATTGAGCGACAAGCAAAAAGGCGTGTTGGTCGTTTGTCAAGACGCGCCTAAGCAGTGGGACATGGAAGACCTCGCCTTCATGAAGTCGATGGAGGACGAAATCGTGATAGCGTATCAGGGCTACCGAAGGAAACAAGCGCAAGAAAAAATAGAAAAGCAAAACAAAGAAATTGCGGAGAAAAACGAATCGATGCGCACCACGCTCCGCCTCGTGAAGCAAGAACAAAAACGCACTGACGAGCTACTGCTCAACATCTTGCCCTTCGAGATAGCCGAAGAACTCAAGGCAGTAGGGCAGGCTACCCCGCATCATTACCCGTTGGTTACGGTCTTGTTTACGGATTTTAGCGGTTTCACGAAGATTGTCGAGAAACTCACCCCGCAAGAAGTCATTGCAGAATTGGATACTTGCTTCCTTGCCTTCGATGAGATATGCGAAAAACATAATTTGGAGAAAATAAAAACCATTGGCGACTCGTATATGTGCGCGGGGGGCATACCTAAGGCGAACCAAACCAACCCCGTTGATGCCATTCACGCCGCGCTGGAAATGTGTGCATGGATGAAACAGTGGCAGGCAGAAAAAAGGGCGGTAGGCAAGCCCGCATGGGAGATTAGGCTGGGTATTCATTCTGGCGAGGTCGTGGCGGGCATCATAGGCAAGAAAAAATTTGCGTATGATATATGGGGAGATGCGGTCAATCTCGCCTCCCGTATGGAAAGCAGTGGCGAAGTAGGCAAGATAAACATTTCGGGGGCGACCTACGCCCTTGTGAAAGATAAATTTCACTGTGTCTTTCGTGGAAAAATACAAGCCAAAAACAAAGGCGAGGTAGATATGTATTTTGTGGAAGGCGTTATGTAAGTACCTCACACCTTCAGTCTTAGCGTCCCGCTTGCTATGTTTGCAAGCGGGGCGTTTGTTATTTTAGGGCTTTGGCTGAAACCTCCCTCCCTGCCTCCCTCCATTTTGGAGGGAGGAGACAAAAAGCCCCTCTCCAATTTGGAGAGGGGTTGGGGTGAGGTTTAGGCTACGCCTTAGGAAAACTTGCCTACTTTGGGCGAAAACAATCCTTGCCTGCTGACAAAAACAAGGGTTATCCCCTCCTAAAGAATGTTTTTTGCCAACTATCAAATGCACATTGCCAACTACTAAATGAAATTTGCCGAATTCTAAATGGTATTTGCCAAATATCAAATGGAATTCGTCAAATTCCAAATGGTATTTGCCGAATTCCAAACGGAATTCGTCGAATTCCAAATGGAATTCGGCAAATGTCGAATGGAATTCGGCAAATTCCATATGGAAATTGCAGAATTCTTCTTGGAATTCGGCAAATATCAAAATGCCAACGGGGAGAAATTTTATTCTACGGGGCGGAAATTTTGCAAAATTGGCATTTTGCCAAATATTGTTCTAAAAATACATATATTTGTAGGGGCGCGACAATGCGTCATGCAACGCTAACCCTCAGGGTGGGCAACCTTATATAAGTCCGTTGGACTTGTATAAGGTTGCCCACCCTAAGGGTTAGAGTCCTCTTTACTTTTTAGCGTGTTATTGCACGTCAGTAGGCAAGAAAAGCAGGCAAGACAAATGTATATTGCCATTAGTCACGCACATACTGCCGTTATTTAAATAAATATTGCCGTTATTCGAATGAATATTGCCGATATCCACGCGAATATTGCCGTTATTCGAATAAATATTGCCGTTATTCGAATGAATAATGCAGATATATTTTAAAATAACGGCAATATTTAAAATAATAACGCCTTATTATTTTACATAACGGGGTAAAAATTTTGTAAAATTGGCAAAATGCCAAATATTGTTCTGAATTTACGTGTATTTGTTGGGGCGCGACAATGCGTCATGCAACTCTAACCCTTAGGGTGGGCAACCTTACACAAGTCCAATGGACTTGTATAAGGTTGCCCACCCTAAGGGTTAGAGTCCTCTTTATTTTTTGTGTTGTTATTGCACAGCAGGAGGCAAGTTATCTAACCAACTCTTTGTTCTTTGTGTATGTGGATGTTGTTTGCCTAACTTTTCCAAAAAAATACTGTAAGCTTCCTCAAGATACTGCCTTGCCTGCGTATAGTCACCTTGCTTATCATACAAAAGTCCTATGTTACCTAAAGATATAGCTGTATTAGGATGTCGTTTTCCCAATACTTCTTTTCGTATTTGTAAGGCTTTTTCATACAAAGGCAAGGCTTTAATATAGTTACCTTGCCTATCATACAAAAAAGCTAAATTGTTCAAAGAAGTAGCATAATCAGGGTGTTGTTCTCCTAACACTTCTTTTCGTATTTGTAAGGCTTCTTCATGCAAAGGCAAAGCTTTGGCATAGTCCCCTTGATTGCGATACAAAACAGCAAAATTATTTAAAAAAGTAGCGTAATCGGGATGTTGTTTTCCTAATCCTTCTTTTTGTATTTGTAAAGCTTCTTCATACAAAGGCAAGGCTTCTGCATAGTTTTTTGTATTCCTATACAAATAAGCTAAATTATTCAAAGCAGTGGCATAGTCTTGATGTTGTTTGCCTACAGTAATTTCTTTTATACTTACATCCTCTTTTGCACATCTGATAGCATTCGGATAATCGCCTAAAAGCATATAAATTGTAGCTACTGCATTCCACAATGTACCTTGCTTTTTTTCGTGTGCTGTGAAGTCTATGTTTTGTAGCATTGCCTCGCCTATCGAGCTTGTCCATTGATGCGCTAAAGGATTGGCTTGTACTTTTTTCATTTGCATCAAAACTATAAAATAATAACACATTTTTTCGCAGTCAGGCAAGGTAGGGTTGAGTTCATTGTGCAGAAATAGCTGTAGGAAAGGGTGTAGCAGGTAGGCAAGTTTGTCTTCAGTTTGTAGCCAGCCCTTTTTGGCTAAAGCCTTGAGGGGTTTTTCGTAGGCAAGGTCAGTATCTTGTATCCACCTCAAAAAATCCTTGCCTTTGTGGGGCGTAGTAGGCAAGACAGCCCACTGTTTCAGTAGCCACGTTTCGGCTTCGGTCAGGGAGGCAAGCGAAAATACAGTCTGGAGGTGCATTAACAAAGCGGTTTCTTGCGTGCCTACATAAATATCCTCCTGTAGTTTTTGGTGATGCAGGGCTTCCTGTTGCAAGAAGGCGTGCAACTCGCCTACCCTCTCGAAGTGCATACTTTCGCGGTAGGTTTTCGCCAATAGTTCGGTCATGAGCGTGTGATAGCCTATCATGCGCAGGAGCGCGTCTATTTCCGTATCATCAAGGGGCTTGCCTACCGCGTGTTGTCGGAAGACTTGTATGGCTTCGTGGGCAGGCAAGACATCAAGGCGCAGGGTATTGGCAAAAAACGGCACATCAAACCGCGAGGTACAGACCACACGCCACGCAGTAGGCAAGGCAAACAGTTAAGTCCAAATGTAGGTTATCGAAAATTTCTCGTTGTATGAAGGAGGCGAGCAAATGTCCGCTCTGCCGTATGTAGAGAATATGCGCATAGTCATTTTGGTAGTTTTGCGCGTACTTCTGCGCAAGGGCAGTCTTGCCTACCCCGCCTAAGCCATTCACAAGTGCAGTACGCTTGCCTGCCTGTAGGTTCGCGTGGAGCGTCTGTAGTTCTGCCTCTCTGCCCACAAATTGCAGGGAAGGAGCAGGCAAGTAGGCAAGATGCGAAGGAATAGGCAAGGCTTTAATGGCATCTTTGATAGCTAACTTGAGGCGTTCCGCAAAATCTGCATCAGTTTTGCCATTGATGTATTCTTTTTGCAAGGCGTACAAAGGAATATCCATTGCTTTTGCTTCCTGTAGTATCTCGAAAACTTGGGCGTATTGGGCGTGATGCAGAGCATCTAAGGCTTGTTGTAGGTAGGGTTGCATATCGTAGTTGTTTATGAGTAGCGAATTTAGTGTTTTTTTTGTAATGCTGCCTACCGTGGTTTGTGTCCCCCACAAACCACAACAGAATAGGCTACGCGGAGTGGTTTGTGAGGACACAAACCACGGGGAAAGTGCAAAAAAAAGGCTGTCCTTTCGGATAGCCTCTCTATTTTTGTATCTCAAAACATCAATTCTGTGTAGTGAGTCTTGTCCACGCCTCTAAGAATTTACCACTATTGTTTTCTTTTGGCGGTTCGGGTTTGGGTTCGTATCCAAATAAAAGCCTTTCCTTGATAGTTTTGGCTACGCTGTCTGGCACCATACTTTCCCAACCTTCTTCTTTCGCCTTAATCATTTTTATCACATCATCAGACAAGATATGCAGGATATCACGGTCAAAATTGCGGATATTTTCGAGCTTGTCGTTGGCAATGAGGTAGTTGAACAGGTCGACCAAATGTTCGGGCAGTTCGAAGTTTCGGCAAGAATATAGCTCTTTGGGATTGTCCTTGTGGTTGGCAGGATAGATATAAATCTTGATATTCTTGCTGAAGAGGTGACTAAAGGCTTCCAAAATCCCCCCCGACAAGTTGGTATAATATTTCTCATCAAAAATCATTTCTAAGCCATATACCCCTATCACAATGCCGATTTTTTCTTTGGTAAATTGGGCAAAGTAGGACACAAGCCTGTAATATTCTTGATAGTTCGAAATCATAACCGTACACCCAAGCGAACTCAAGATGTCGACTCGGTCTAAGAAGTCCTTATAGTCAATGTCTTGGTCTTTGTGCGCACTGCGCAAGTCATTGATAGTCAATTCGGTCAGGATTTCTATTTTCTCTTTCTTCACATCATCTTCGTTAGCGAACTGCTCATACCCGCGCTTCATCATATCAAGGTTTACGTGAGTAAGAGGGCGAAAACGACCACGCAACACGAGAACATTTTTCTTGTAGAGCAAATCGGCAGGTTGAATAACATCACCATCAGGACCAAAGATAGCGGCATTGGTCAGTCCATTTTTCACTAATTGCAGGCTCAAAATACGGTTGTCGATGTGTTCGAAGGCTTTTCCGCTTACCTTGAGCGTGTCTATTTCCACCCTGTCATTAGACAATTCGTCCATGAGCGATTTTACCATAGCTTCGGGGTTGTCGCGGAGGTAGAAGGCGGCATACACAAGGTTTGTGCCTAAGATGCCCAGCGCGTATTGTTGCAAGAGCATATCGCGCTCATGCATTTTCACGTGCAAGAGAATATCATTCGGTGGGCTTTGTGGGGCGGTCTGAAAACGAATACCCATCCAGCCTTGCCCTTGATTGGTTTTGGCATAATTGATAGTCATAACCGTATCCGCAAAGGCAAAGAAACAGCGTTCAAAGCCCATTTTGATACCCAATCGTTGTTCGAGGAGGCGGTATTCTTTGTCCAACATTTTGATAAGGCGCGACTGCACCACATAACGTCCACTTTCTTCTACGCCATAAATGGCATTGCTGAACGTCATATCGTAGGCGGACATTGTTTTGGCTATGGTATTCGATGCGCCACCTGCTTTGAAGAACATAGCGGCGGTTTCTTGCCCTGCTCCAATCTCTGCAAAAGAGCCATAGCTGGAGGGATCCATATTGATTCTACGCGCTTTCTCGCGTACACTCAGTGTTTCGAGTTCCATGTTCATTAGGTTTTTTGTCTATGGTTATCTTTCCAAATTTCAAACCAAAGTAATACATTTTTGAATAATACACAAATTTAGCAAATTTTTTTATCCTTCCAAAAAACCTAAAAAAACAAAAAGCCTTGCCTACACGGGGCAGGCAAGGCTTTTGTGCTGTAGTATTTGATTTATCAAATACTATTATTTGATAGCGTCTTTGAAAGAGTTTTTGTCTTTGTATTTGTCAAACTCTACATCTTTCAACGCTTTTGCCTTCAAGTTGTTATCCAATTCGCAAGCCTTTTTCAAAGCACTTGACATATTGCCTTCGTCACCTTTGCGAGCGCAAGCCACCGCCAAGCCGTATTGCGTGATAGCATCTTTAGGGTTTTTCTGTGCCGCAGAATTGAAAGCCGCGATAGCCGCGTCATAATTCACGCCTTGCATCATGATAGCCAAGCCTTTGTTGAAAAGGTTAGGATTGTTCATAGGTGCGCTTTCGAGCAAACGTTCAGCTTCTTTGTACTTGCCATCATTGCGGTCGCGTGCTTGTTTGAAAGTAGTGTAGGCTTTTGCACCGTTCATGGCTTTGTTGAAGTTAGCATTGCCTTCAGCACTGCCCAAGTTCACCGCTTTGTTCAAGAACTCTTCCATTTTCGCCATATCGCCTTTCATAGCGTAGGCAAGAGCCATGTTATAAGCCGCTTCGCCTGTTTCTTTCTTCTTCATAGAAGCCTCAAATTGTTTGATAGCTTCATCGCACATACCTTTGTCGTTCTTGTTCATCAAAGCATTGTCAAGGTAAGCCGCGCCCAAGTTGTTATGCACTTTCCACGTTTGGTAGTTTTGACCTGCCAATTTCAAGATTTCGATGCGTTCTTTCAAATCAGGCGTTTTAGAAGCCAACATCAAGAACTCTTGTTCGTTGAGTTCGTTGGGGTTCGCGCTACCTTTCATCATTTTTTGTGCAACGGCTGACATTTCAGCTTCAGTTTTAGCCGCACCGGGTTTTTTCACGTCAGTAGAAGCATAACGCATACGAGGATATACTTCGTCCATCAACGTTTTGTAGTATGATTTGCGTTGAAGTTGCATTTCTTTCTCTACGAAGTCGCCATCGCGTCCCATAGTTTCTTTTGCTTCATTTTTTTGCTCAGGCGTAAGGCTTGATGCATCAACCAACTGATTGAACTCAGGCAAAGTTTCGCCCAATTTACGTTTTTCGATATTGAAAACGTAGTCTTTCAGTTTCTCTTTGTCATACTTGAAAAGCTCAAGCATTTTTTTGAACGTCATCTCAAGAGCCATAGCGCGACCTTCAGACAATTTTACGTTCACCGCTTCTTGACCTTCAGGCGAGTGCGAGCTGATACCTGTAGCCGTGAAAGCGGGGATTTGTGAGCTTTTGAACAATTCACTCACTACTTCCATAGTTTGTTTGTTGTTCATGAAGTCTTGCTTCACATTCACACTTCCGCGTTCAAAGTCCAAACGAGCTGAAAGCGTTTCATCACCAGGCTTCACATAGCCGTGGTCTGCATAAATGAAAGGCGACTCACCTGCTACAGGCGTAAGCCCATGCACAGGGCTTTTGAGTAGGCGAGAAGTAGTAGCCACACCTTTTACTTTGCGCCCGTCCATTACTACGAGGCGAAGGGGACCAAACTCTTTGAATTTTTCGGGCTTGTCCGCTTTTGCGGCTACGCCTTTGATGAAAAGACCGCCACGCTCATATTTGTCCACATAAGCAAACTCCATAGCCTCGTCTTTTTGAGGGTCTTTAGTCTGACCTACATAGTCATCACCTTTGAACGTGATAGCCTTGATTTTTGCCGCGTCAGCAGGCAAGGGTTGCATATCTTGCATAGCGTCTATATCGCCAGCCACATAATACACCTCAAGGGAGTAGTTTGTACCTTTTTTCATCATTTTAACAGGCAATTTCGCTGTCATTTTGAAAGGTACGCGGTCGCCATGCAGTTCTAAAGGGTTGGGTTCAACGTTGAGTTGTTGCTCCTTTGCCGCTTTGATCATCTCGGCTACAGGGTTTTTACAACTTGTTACGAAGCCAGTCGCCCCTGCGAATGCCAGCCCTAAGAAGAATTTTTTGCTGTTATTCATATAAGAAAAGGGTAGTTTTAATTTTGCTCTTTGAGTTTTTGGTATGAATTTGGGTGCAAGTTTAAATAGTTATTTTGCAAATTCAAAAAAAAAAGCTAATTTTGTGGTGTATGCAGAAGTTCAAATTCTTTTTTGAGAAACACTTTTTTGGCGTTTGTGCGCGTTTGGGGGAAAAAACAGGCATCTCTACAGAGCGCATACGGTTATTTTTTATTTATACGTCTTTCATAGGCATAGGCTCGCCTGTCATCATTTACCTCACGCTTGCCTTCGTGATGAACTTGCGCAGGTATTGGCGACAACGCCGAAATCCTGTGTTTAGATAGAGATGCGTAGATGTTAGTTGTTAGACGTTGGACTTTTGATAGTTTTTGAAATCGGTTGTTCAGATGCTCACAACAAACACTAAACGGGCAATGTCTGACCTCGACACTCGACAAAGGATACCAAAACCAAACGAACTTCTTACCTCCAATGACTACCGTAATTACCCAAGAAGCCTTTGAACGCTTGTCGTTTGCGATAGCTCACGAAGAAAGCGATTTTATCAAAAATACCTTAGAGGAACTACACCCCGAAGATGTGTCGGCTATCTTGTATGAGGTTGATACAGAAGGCTGTATTTATGTCTTCAACCTCATAGATACACAACTTTCAGCGGATATTTTGGTAAGCCTCGAAGAAAATACGCGCAAGGAGTTCCTAAGTCATTTTTCTGCCGAACAAATCGCGGAATGGCTGAACTGCATGGACTCTGATGACGCGGCAGACTTGCTCCAAAGCTTGCCTACAGCCCTGCACGAGCCTATCCTGCAACACATAGACGACGAACACGCTCACCATATCGGCGACCTCCTTACCTACGCTACAGGCACAGCAGGCGCGGTCATGGAAAAAGAACTTATCAAGGCAAATGTGGATTGGCAAATCAGGCAAGCTATAGATGAAATAAGGCTACAAGCCGAAAATGTGGAGAAAATTTATTCGCTCTATGTCGTGGACAACACGAACAAACTGCTGGGGCGAGTTTCTTTGAAGAAAATTATCCTTTCAAGCGACTATACACGTATCCGCGATATTTACACCGAAGAAGACCTTATCACCGTAAAAACATCAGACAAGGACGAATACGCGGCTGAAATCATGCAAAAGTATGACCTTGAAGCCTTGCCTGTAGTGAATGTACGCGGGGAATTGGTGGGCAGAATTACGATTGATGATGTGCTGGATTTGATAACGGACAAGGCGGAACTTGAG
This sequence comes from Bacteroidota bacterium, assembly GCA_004292795.1. Taxonomy (GTDB): domain Bacteria; phylum Bacteroidota; class Bacteroidia; order Cytophagales; family Microscillaceae; genus RDXI01. The sequence goes on from RDXI01000103.1 coordinate 11,065, forward strand.
CGACAATTGATGTCGGGCTTGAGCGAGGAAGTGGAAGAAGACGATAGCATTTTGCACCTTACACGCGCTCGGTTGCCTTGGTTGATTATTGGTATGTTTGGTGGGTTGGTTGGGGCGCAGTTCATAGGTTTGTTCGAGGCAGACCTTGCCCTCTTGCCTGCTATGGCGTTTTTTATTCCGCTCATCACTGCCACAGGGGGCAATGTGGGTATTCAGTCTTCTTCTATAGTATTGCAAAGTTTGGCAAACAAAGCCAATACGATACAATATGCCGAAAATTATGGCTCGCGTTTGTTTAAGGTAATGGTCGTGGCGGTCTTGAATGGTTTTGTGATAGGTGCTATAGTATTTATATTTTCATACTTCATTGAGGGCAATCTGAAATTGTCGTTTGTGGTCGCTACGGCTTTGTTGTCGGTAGTGGTGCTTGCCTCTCTGATGGGTACTATCACGCCCCTTGTGTTGAATAGATTGAAAATAAACCCTGCTGTAGCTTCGGGTCCCTTCATTACCACAACCAACGATTTGATAGGCTTGGCGGTCTATTTCACAATGGCGCGTTGGTTGTATTAGTACAAAATTAAAAACAAAAAACAGCTTGCCTGTGTAGGCAAGCTGTTGAGCGTTTATTCGGCAGGTATGCGAGCCATAAAGATGTTCCTTTTATCAAGCGATTCGCGCAGGGCGTATAGGTTGCTCAAACGCACTTTGCCAATCAAATAACTGAAATCTTTGGCTTTGTGTTCTATATTCACTTCCTCGAAGTAGATGCCCGCCAAGTCTTGGGGCGTTTGGTAGCGCATATAGATAGTCAGCAATTCGTCTTGGGTGCAAGTGATGCGTTTTTTGCCATGCATCTTGCGGTATTCGTATTGATAGCCATAACGCAAAGCCGAAATGTCGGAAAGTACAGCCGAGCCTGTGGGGTGACCGCCTGCGCCCTTGCCTACAAAAACCTGTTTGCTCGAAAATGCCGCTTCCACAATCACGCCATTGTATTCATTCTCAACGTGATAGAGGTAATGTCCGCGAGGTATGAATTGAGGCATAACCGACAGCGAAATTTCGGTTTCGCTTACCTTATGCACGTCTGCAATGAGTTTGATTTTGTATTTTTTCTCCTGCGCGAACTGTATATCGTGGGTAGCGAGTTGTTGAATACCATAATTGAAAACATCCTTCGGGTCAATGATAAGCCCGTAAGCTTGTGCCGCCAAGATACAAAGTTTGTATTTTGGGTCAAACGCGCCCACGTCCAAAATAGGATCGGTTTCAGCAAAACCCAAGTCTTGTGCTTGTTTCAGCGCGTCAGGGTAGGCAAGATTTTCCTCGATAACCTTTGTCAAGATGTAGTTCGTCGAGCCATTGAAAATACCCGAAACCGAATACAACAATTCGTTGTCGTAATACTCCGCCAGATTGCGGATAATGGGAATACTACCACACGCGGCGGCTTCGTAGAGCAACGAAACATTGTGTGTACGTTGCAATTCCACGAGTTCGGGCAAGTGTTCGGCTATCATTTTCTTGTTAGCCGTTACAACGTTTTTGCCCTTTTGCATTGCCTCTTTCACAATACTAAAAGCCGCGTCTGCATCATCAATCAATTCTACTATAGTATTGATGTCAGCATTGTCGAGCAGGTCGTTCTTGTCGAAAGTAAAATGCTCCATCTGGATAGCGCGTTGCTTATCCTTGTTTTTCACACAAATCTTGATGATTTCCGCCTCGAAGTCGGTCTGTGTAAAGATGTCATACAAGCCTTGCCCTACACAGCCAAAGCCAAACATACCTATTTTTATCATATTGAGTTACTGAATTATTGAGTTATTGAATTATTGGGTTATTGAGTTACTGAGTTATTGAGTTATTAATTTTTTGGGTTAAAGTATTGATTATCAATATTATCTATAAAATGTTGAAGTCGATAATTCAATAAATCAATCCTCAATAAGTCAATAAATCAAAGATGCTTTTTCAAATCTCTTAGCAATTTATTGGAGAATACAAATTCGTTGAGTTCTTCTACTTCGGAGTGCGTGATTTCTGCGTTAGTCCCTTCCCAAAGTTTATGCCCTTGATGCAGGAAGATAATCGTTTCGCCTATTTCCATGACAGAGTTCATGTCGTGGCTCACGATAACCGTAGTAGTGTTGAACTCATGCGTGATTTCATAAATGAGGTTATCTATTTTGATAGAAGTCAAGGGGTCTAAGCCCGAATTGGGTTCATCGACAAACAAATATTGGGAGTTCATCACGATAGCCCGCGCAATGCCTACACGCTTTTTCATACCTCCGCTTATTTCGGAAGGCATACGCTTGGCGGCGTGGGTTAGCCCTACGCGCTCCAAACAAAACGCTACCCTTTCGCGCTTTTCTTTGAGGTTCATGGTACTTAGCATTTCCAACGGAAACATCACATTTTCCTCTACAGTCTTGGAGTCGAACAATGCGCCACCTTGAAACAGCATACCAATTTCTCGCCTGATTTCGCGCTTCGTGTCCTTGTCTGCTCGTGAAAATTCGCGCCCTGTAAAGAGGACATCGCCCTTGTCGGGTTGTACTAAGCCCACAATGCACTTCAACAAAACGCTCTTGCCTGTGCCACTCGCCCCAATAATCATATTGGCTTTGCCTTTTTGGAAGGTAGCAGAGATGCCTTTCAGCACTTGGCGTTCTCCAAAGCCTTTTTCTACGTTTTTGATTTCTATCATAATAAAAACATTCGTTTGAGGGGCTTATTTTGGGCGCAAAAGTAGTCTATCCTTTTTTATATATCAAATTTTTAGCAGTAAAAACTGCCAAAGATTCTATAATTAACTCGACATTCACAAATGAATATTTGGTTTGCTGGGTTTTACAGACCTTATTTGCAAAACATAATAGCATATTTCGTTGTTTTCACATTTGTAGAAAATAGCATTATTTTTATATATGATACGATTACTTTCAATTTTCTTGCTCCTATGGGCGTTTACGCCTGCCTTGTATGCTCAAACAGAGCTAACAGGCAAACTCACAGACGCGAAGGGCGCGGAACTCCCTTTCGCAGGGGTGGTCGTGGTGGGTACTTCGCAAGGCACTTCTACGAACTTGGAAGGCGCGTACAGCCTGAAACTCTCACAAGGAAATTATGTGATAGAGTTTCGAAGTATAGGCTACAAGACGAAGCAGGTAAGCGTACAGATAAGCAACTTGCCTACTCAAACGCTGAACGTGGTACTCGAAGATGATAGCTTTTCTTTAGGCGAGGTCGTGGTGGGCAATAGCGAAGACCCCGCGTATGAGATTATCAGAGAGGCGCAAAAAAAGCGCACTTATTACTTAGAAGATGAATTTCGAAGCTATCAATGCAAGGTGTATTCGAAGCTTTTTATGAAAGGCAAGGAAGACAACCAAGCTTATATTAACTTCTTTGGCACAAGAACCAACATAAGGTCAGGCGTTTTTTATCTTTCGGAGGCTATCTCGGAGGTAAGTTTTGAGCAAAAAGACAAACGCAAGGAAAAAATCCTTTCCTCCCTGACGAGTGGCGACACAAGCACCTACAGCAAAAACTACGGTGTTTGGCTCAATTTTTACCAAGATAGATGCTTCAGCATCAATAACAAAAGTTTTGTGTCGCCCATTGCTTCTGATGCTTTTGCGTATTATGACTACAAATTTGAAGGCTCGACTTTTGAGAATGGCTTGGAATTGAACAAAATCAAAATCTTGCCTAAATACCCGAACTCGCCTTGCTTCGAGGGTTATTTGTATATTTTCGAGAACTCGTGGCGCATACACAGCCTTGATGCAAGCCCCAACGAAAAAGCGGCGCAACCCTTCACAATGAAAATGCGCCAAATTTATACGCCTGTTACGACTGACTTAAAAGGCGTTTGGTTGCCTTTGAACCTGACCATTAGCTTTGAGTTGAAAAGCCAGCAGGCAAGCGGTTTTTACCAAGTGGTTACATCTGCCTATAGCCTCAATCCTGTCTTCGAGCAGGCAAGTATGGGATTGCAGACGCTTGAAATCTTGCCTGACTCACACCGCAAAGATAGTACGTATTGGCAACAAACGCGCCCTGTTCCACTCACAGAGGAGGAAAGGCAAGACTACGAAGCCAAACAAATATTGCTGACTCGCCTACAAGAAAAACCTGTGCAGGACTCCATAGTAAAGAAGGAAAATGTTAATAATGTGCCACAAATTTTATTTGGAGGCTATACACGCTACAATAAATTCAAAGGTACTACATTTACCGCACCTGCTATTTTTGATTTGGTGCAGTTCAATGCTGTAGAAGGTTTGGTCATAGAAACGCCCTTTCGTTTCACAAAGTCGCAAAAAGACGGGAAGTCATGGCAATTCTCGCCTACCCTGCGCTACGGTTTTGCCAATCAACGTCCACAAGCCAAATTAAAAATAGCGCGTTCTTATGCTCCTTTGCGACAAGGCTCTTGGGACATAGAAATAGGGCGATATGTAGAACAATGGAGCAGTTTTCCGCAAGTCTTACCTACTCTAAACACCTTTCTTGCCTTAGGCGATAGGCGAAATTATCTAAAATTACACGAAAAAATGTTCGCCAAATTGCATCATCAAACCGAAGTTTTCAATGGCTTGTATGCGTCTTTAGGGGCTGAATATGCCTTCCGAAAATCATTGGAAAATAACACCAACTATGCGTGGACAAAGGACTCTACAAGGTATGAGCGCAATATTCCTGCGAATGTTTTGACAGGTTTTGGCGAAGCACACGAAAATAGTACAGAGCTTACGCCCTTTTTTCAAGCCAATACTACGCTACGCCTTGAGGCGCGTCTGCGCTTCGTTCCTGCACAACGCTACGAGATACGACCAGAAGGCAAGCGCGTAACAGGCTCGAAATATCCCGTTTTTGAATTGATTTATACCAAAGGGTTCATCGATACAGATTTTGATTTGTTGCGCTTGAGTATGTATGACACTTGGCGATTGGGCAAGATAGGCAACACGCGCTTTGCGATTGAGAGCGGTTTTTTCTTGAATAACAAAAAAATGTTCTTTGCTGATTTTCAGCACTTTGCGGGCAATAGAATAGGTATTTTGCAACAAAATGCACCGCGCCATAATTTTCAACTATTGGATTATTACCAATACAGCACCAACGACCAATATCTGCAGGCGAACCTACAACACGATTTCAATGGCTGGCTTACGGATTACATTCCGCTTTTCAAACGCGCCCAAACGAAGCTCTTGCTAAGTGCCAATTATTTGCATACACCACAGTTGGGCAATTATGCCGAAGTGGGCATAGGGCTTGGGCGATTGCTACAGGCGTTGCGTGTGGATTGGTGGAATGGTTTTTCGAAAGAACATGGCAGACAATGGCGCATCACTTTAGGGGCTTCGTTGTAAACATAGGGAATAAACACACGCCACAGCTTGCCTACGTAGGCAAGCTGTTTTTTTACTTTTTGGCTCGCTTTTTTGGAAAACTCGCTAACAATGCCTAATTTTGCAGTGGAAAGATGAGAGATGAATGTTGAAAGTTGAGCATTGGGAGATGAAGATTGAGAGTTGAGCATTGAGAGATGAAGGTTGAGCCTTAAGTGGTTAGCTTTCAACTCATTAGCTTTCAATTCATCAACTTACCCCATCAGCTTTCAACCCATCAGCTTTCAACCTTCAAAATCAATCATGGCAGGCGAGATGCGAGTGCGAATGAGTTAGACAAAAGACTAATATCTAACATCAAACAACCCACATCTACAACCCAAAAATTGATTTATACAGAAATGGGGAGAGAACAGGCTCTACGAACCATTAGCAACCTATCGGAGTGCTGACAAGGTGCTAATACCTGCCTAATGAAGCATAACGCCTTCTTAGGAACTATGAATCTTACCTGCCCCACCCGCGCCTTGCCTACAGGCGAGGGTAAAAAACAGCCTAAGATTTGTAGTTGAACCCTTAAACGCAACATCTCATGGCAAAAAAACAAAATAAGGAGAGAAACTACAGCGAAGCCGAACTTGTAAAAATGTTTGGGCTAACACGCATCAATGACAGCTACACGCCTCTCATGGTGGAATGGTTAGATTGTGAAACAACACTCACAACTCATGAACAAGTGCTTTTTGATGAAATCTATAGCAATGCACACAAAAATATTGCGGGGTGGCAAGAGGAGGATTTGAAAATGCAGTTCATAGCGTTTGTCTTGCATTTAGGCTATTTGCGCAATACTGACGAATACCATACTTATTTTGAGAAGACTATCTCGGCTACTATAGAAGGTACTTTCTTGAAAACCAAAACCGATTTTATGGTGGCAAAGGGTATTTTGGACTTGCCTGAAACGCCTTACTTTCACTTTCAGGAATGGAAACCGCTCAAAAATCCTACAGGCGACTCAATGGCGCAACTTTTAGAGGCTTTTCTCATAGCGCAAGAAACAAACAAAAATGGCAAACCCTTGTACGGTTGTGAAATAATAGGCAAGCAATGGAATTTTGTAACTATGGAAGGCAAGGCGTATTGTATATCACAGAGTTACAACTGTACCAAACGAGATGAACTCTTGCAAATTATCGCTATCCTGCGCAAGTTTAAGGAGATTTTAGAAACAAGGTTGTTGGATTG
>RDXI01000104.1 GCA_004292795.1 Bacteroidota bacterium
TCTTTTTTATATTGTTTTAAATGCCTATCAAAGTAGGAAAAATTGCTACGTAAGATAACGCGCAGATAAAGATCTAAATTTGTTGGAAAATGATAAAGTTATTGATTTCTTTAGCATTGTAGGCTTGCAAGGCTATGAAAACAGCCACCAACGCATACACGCCAAAGACAAAAAAAGGGTTCGTAACGACCTTCAGAAACTTTTGCATAGTCATCTATGAGGAAAGAATAAGGTGCAAAGATAAACGATATGCACACAAAAAAAACTCTTTGAGGCTATCAAAGAGTTTTGAGCTTACATATATATTTGTCTAATACGCCAACTGCGCCAACATTTCTTTAACCATTTTCAAGATTTGCTTGTCGCGAATGGGTTGCATCACTGTTTCAGTCATTTGTCCATCAAAAAATTCATAATACACATCTTCGTACAACAAGAAATGACGCGCTTGTCCATCTATAACCGTATGTACTTGTTTGCCTGTGGCAGAATTGTTATACAAAGAAAGTTGTCCATTGTAATATTGATAACGCAATAATTGGCTAGACGCTACACGGTCAAGGTTATGTTCGTCTTCGCTATTGCGGTCAAATGCGCCATTATCTGTATCTGTATTGCCCACTTCGAACCACAACATTTCATCATACGCCTTAATCATAGCATCTTGCAAAACATTGGCTTGTGCTTCTTCAACTTGGGGTTGAGGGGCGCAAGGTTCTTCGGCTACAACCACTTTCGGCTGTGCTATTTGGGTAGGCAAGGCTTTGACAGCTTGCGTATAGTTCACCGCTTGCGGGGCTACAGCAGGCACTTGCTCCACCTTAGAGGGAGTAACGGATACAGTATTTTTCTCTTGCTTGGCGTTCTGTTGGGTAGGCAAGTTTTCCTTTTTATGTTTCACTATAGGCTTATGCTCGGCTACAGGAGGCGCGGTAGGCATTTTCTTGTTCTCAAACCAAAAAAGTGTAGCCGTCAGCAAACCCGCAAACGTAAGCGTAGTGCCAAACGCAATGCGTGGCAACGTGAATATAGGCGAAGTTTCAGGCGCGACCGCATCAAGGCGTTGCTTCAACTCCCATTTGCGCTTTTGGCAAATAGCCTCCACGACCTCGCGTTGAAAGTTTACTTCACTTTGCAACAACGGGTCTTGTGCTATCTTTTGCTCCATCGCGAGGCGGTCAGCCTCCGAGAGTTGGTTCTTGAAGTAGCGGTCTAAGTTGTCAGGATTGAAATCTATATGCATGGCGCGTGATTAGTCTAGGAAGTCGGTTGCTTTGTACTTGGATTTAATGAGGTCATCAAGTTCTTTTTTACACTTGTACTTTTTGGTTTTGGCGGTGTCCGCATTGGCGAACCCCATTTTTTCGGCTATTTCTTGCATAGAAAGGTTGTCGAAGTAATAATACATCAAGACTTTCCTGCACGTTTCGCCCAACTCATTGATACAACTATGCAATATTTTCTCTCGTTCTTGTCTGTCAAAGTCGCTGTATTCCTTCGAATCAGCCACCTCATTCGTTAATCTAGACTTTCGTTCCAACTCTTTGCGCCAAAGGTTCTGACAAACACTGTATATAAAGGTACTAATTTTGGAGGTAAGCACAAATTCATCTGTTCGGACTTTCTGCCAAAATACAATGATAGCATCTTGAAATATGTCCTTCGCCTCGTCCTCTGTGCCGTTGTTGTTCGTTACTATGCGTGTCATCATCTTATAGTTTTTCCTATAGAGATAATCCAAAGCAGATTCATCTCCTTTTCGTATTTTCTCTATAATCTGACTATCTCGCATTTTCGTACAAAGTTAATACTTTAAAACTAACAAAGGTAACAACTGAAAACGCACCACCTGCTATTGGGAAGTGAGGTGCGCCAAACACACGCCTAAAAACACACTTTTCGAGGTCTATAGGCGCATTGCTTACATTTTTTTTCAATATACGCAAAAACGACTCAAAAGTTGCTGTATAGACTTTAATAGCTTTGAGAGGCTCTCTATGTGCTTTTATTGCCCAAAGAGGGCTTTTAAAAATGTATTTTAATCAAAAATCTTACATTGTAAACAAAAATAGCTTTTTTTCAGGAAACAAGCTAGCAACTAACCATATTTTTTTTCATTTTAAATCACCAAAAATCTTCCAACAGCGCAATTCTTGCTTCACGAGTTCAGGTATTTGGCTTTGTAGCACTTGCTTTTGTGTTTTAAGATTCTGGAGAAAGGCTTGCTCGTCTTCGGTAGGCGAGGTAAGATATGCGCACATACTATCACTCAACACCGCAATATCGTGCCAATCTCCTATAGTTTCCTCGAGTTTTTTCAGGTCTTGGTATCGTTGAGGCGAGTCAGGTTTGAAAACAAGGTGCAGAATATAGTAAATTGTCTTGACTATCTTTCGGGCTTCGTGCATGGGTTCTTCTTGTGTGATGTCTTGCACCAATGCCCGCACTTCCATGAACTTATAGCGCAAGATTTTCTCGGTAGCCACAGGCAAGTCTGTAGCTGAAAGGTTGTGCAGTATTTTGCGCAAAGGTTTGGCTTTGTTTGCCCACTTTTCGAGGTTTATGGCTTGGGCGGTTTGTTGCAACTGGACAAATGCTTGTTGTTGCTTCTGTTGTGTGTGTTGTAGGTAAGCAGTAGGGGCAGGCAAGTTCCATTCTTTGGCACACCGCGTCAGCAGTCTTTCCTGCACCTGCGCATCACGCAAAGCACCCGCCGCCCTGAATATCTTTTTGAAAGGTTTGAAATAGTGTTGGATAGACGCTGAAGAGTCGGGCAGGAGTTGGGTAATAAAGCCAAATAACGCTCTGATACGTTTGATGCTTACACGCAATTCGTGGACAGTTTTTTCGCTAAACACGCTTTGCGAGAGGCGCAAATTTTTCAGGGCGAGGTCGTATTGTTGTTCAAAATATTTCTCAAGTTTCTTCATCATCTTAGATTGATTGCCCAAAAATAACGATTTTTCTGCATAACCAAAATATTTTTGAAAATACCCTCTCCTACCCTGCCCTCGCCTGCCAACAAAATGCTGTAGTAATTTTACATAAGTTCGAAATTGGATTTACACATAAAATATTGTAAATCAATAGATTGAAGCTATATAATTCCCCATATACAAGCGATTCTTTAACAAAAAAAAAGCCTATTACAAATAATAGGCTCTTTTCTATGAGATTTCTTAGTTCGTATTCACATCTTTTCCTTGTTTCAATAGCTCAATCATACGCACTACATTCTTCCTATTTGTATCTTCAGTAACTACTTTTTGCGCAGTTTCAGCACATTCTAAGGCTTTTTTGTAATTGCCCACTGCCGAATAGCCCCGAATAAGCCCAATGTGAATAACCCATTCCGATTTGTTCTTTTCTGCATTGTACTTGAATATGTCGAGGGCTTCGTTTTTCTTGCCTGCTCCGAGCAATGTTCTGCCGTATTGGTGAATGTCCATAGCGGTTGCGGTGGGGTGCATTACTGCCTCTTTCATCAATTTCTCGCCTTCTTCTTTCCTGCCCAAAGCATTTAGCACTTGTCCTTTGGCAGAAAGCGTAGCGTAGTTGCGTTTGCCTATGTAATTGCCCGAAATAGCCATATCTGCCCACGTCAAAGCCTCTTCCAAGTTCATTTTGTTCTGCACACAAAACAGAGCGGCGTTTGTCCAATTCTCACCAATCTCGCCTGCCCCACCACGCAATTCATCGCGGAACGCGCTGATATAATATTCGTTGATGTTGGGTACAGTTATTTTGATAGGCAATTTTATTTTTTCCCACATCAACGCCAAAGTCGTTTCGGTAGGTTTGCGCTCTGTAAATTCGTAGGTAAGCCATTGGCGAAAGTCGTTGGCTTGTGGCGCAATCTCCACGCGCAAAGCATCTTCGTTTTGGCTGTAGTAATAGCTTCCCCAAGACGAGCTATTTTTCGAGAAAATGACTGTCCAAGGTTTGTCTTTCGCAACCGCTACGAAGAAGCCGTATTTGCCCGCAGGCAAGGTTTTTCCTTCTACCACAATGTCGTGAGAGGTTTCGAATATCGTATTTTCATTCGCACCTGTTCGCCAAGGGGCGTTTTTGCTTGTGCCAAAACCCAAGTCGGCATAGCCATAATGCACCAACTCGCCCCAAATCTTGCCTGTGCGGTCTGTACCTTCAGGCGAGGTTACATTCGGGCTGGAGTAGCTCACTTTGATTTTTACCAAACCCACGTGTTGGCTTACTTCTGCTTTTTGGTTGTTGCCACTTGGCGGGAAAGAGAGTTGCGCAAGGCTATTGCCCACTATGCCACAAACAAGCAGGGCGGAAAGAACAAGTTTTTTCATAAAAAGGTAAATATGGTTTGGGCTATAAGTGCAAAAGTGCGAACCCACATTACCTTTTTAGCATTTTTTTAACATTCTGAACATCACATCAGTACGCAAAACGTACTTCGTACCGCTATGCACAAGCGTTCCTGTGTGTTTCAGTTCGTGCAAGAAGCAAAGCGCGGTGCCTGTTTGTGGTTTGACCGAAAAATCATCAAAAGCTGTTTCGCCTCCTTCAAAATCTTCGTTCAAGTAAATGAGAAAAGTCAAAAAACTTTCCTCCCAAACATTGCGCAAGAAATGCCCATCGCGGTGTTTGTTGAAACGCTCACCTACGTCATAGCGATAAAAACGAAACTGCTCATTGAAGCCCAACAAATTGTATAAGCCCATTTGGGCAGGCAAGGCAGGCTTGGCGCGTTGGAATAACTGTTCGGCTAAGGCTTCATCTGTATAAATCAGGCGGTAATTGTTTCGAATACTTTTTATCATAGTCGATTGATTCTTGCCTGTGGTAACGCCTGCTTCTTCGTAGCCTATAGCTTCGCTCATGTCGATGTAGGCTTGGCACTCCTCTTTGGTCAAGAAGTCGGGAAGCAGGAAAGCATCAGGGTGCAAAGATACAATATTCATCATTTCACAAGGAACGTAAAACAGTTTATACAAAGATAAACAAAATTACTGTATTTTTGCCTTATCATTTCATCAATGCTTAAATATCAAATACTGCCCTATATGAAACTACTCGATGGCAAACAAACCGCCCAAGAACTACAACAAAAAATTGCCCTTGAGGTAAAAGCCTTACAAGAAGCTGGAGGCAAGACTCCTCACCTCGCCGCGATATTGGTGGGCAATGATGGCGCAAGCGAGAGCTATGTCGGAGGCAAGGTGCAAGATTGTGAAAATGTAGGCTTCAAATCTACCCTCATTCGCTTGCCTGACTCCGTTTCTGAAGCGGAACTATTGGCGCAAATCCACGCCTTGAACGAAGACGCAGATGTTGATGGTTTTATCGTACAACTGCCCTTGCCTAAGCACATCAACGCGGAAAAGGTAACACAAGCCATCGCACCAGAGAAAGACGTGGACGGGTTTCACCCTATCAATGTGGGACGCATGGCGAAAGGCTTGCCTGCCTACATCTCGGCTACGCCTTTCGGTATTTTGAAATTATTGGAGCATTACAACATCAATTTGGCAGGCAAGCACGCTGTAGTGTTAGGTCGTAGCCAAATCGTTGGCTCGCCTATGAGCATTTTGTTGGCTCGCAACGCGCCTGTGGGCAACTGTACCGTAACGCTTTGCCACAGCAAAACACAAGACATTGCCAAACACACCTTGCAGGCTGATGTTATTGTGGTGGCGTTGGGTATTCCCGAATTTTTGAAGGGCGATATGGTGCGCGAAGGTGCAATCGTGATAGATGTAGGCATTACCCGCGTGGCGGATAGTAGCAAAAAAAGCGGTTTTCGTTTGGTGGGTGATGTGCATTTCGAGAGTGTCGCGCCCAAATGCGATTATATCACACCTGTTCCGGGAGGCGTGGGTCCTATGACTCGCGTGGCTTTGCTTTACAATACGCTTTCTTCTGCTAAGAAAGAATTTTACGCCTAAAAACAAACCTTGCCTGCAGGGGCTGTAGGCAAGGTTTTTATATACGTAAGTAGTACGCTCAAAGGGTAATTCTTTTCACAAACATAATGTTGTGGGCTATTTTCATTGTTTCGTGCTGTTGTCTGCCAACGGGTTTTCAGTTGTGATTTCACCATTTGGCAATTCATAAAATCGTTTGCCATTGACTACAAAATCATTAGGCAAGCCATTTTTACGGTTGATTTCCTTTGCTTCTTGCACCGCTTTACTGAAAAGATTAGTAAAGTAAGAAGCGGTTTGATAGGCTGAAAGGTCATCTAATTTTTGTACTCTCATCTTAAAGGTCGTTTAAAAAGTTCTGAAATAAATTTTCAAGTTCTACCACAAAATTACTGCTTGTTCCTAACGCTACTCTTTGTGGTGTTGTGTTAGTTGAGTTGTAAATCATTACCCAGCTATCTACCAAATTTTTGTAGGTATTCCAAAAATTGTCTTTGCTACGATAATAGTTATTGATTTTATAGAATTTTATCTCTATATGGATGAACTACAACACCCTGTATCCCCTTTGCAAACGCGCTGGGGATTGCCTTTTTGATAATATTGTACGCGCCATTCAAGTCCGCATGGATGAGCAGACCTTTGGCACTTTTGAATAATCCGCGCTTGATACGTTTTCCTTTGTAGGCAGTTTGTTTCGCTATCTTTTCTCCATCTAAGAAACTACATTTGCTTGTATAACTCTCTTCTTGTACTTTTACTACTATTCCCGCCAATTCGGCTTTGTACTTCAGCTGATGTAAAAACTCAGCGAAAGGAATTTGCGTAAATTTCAAATTGAAGAGGCTTCCTAAGTTCACATTTTGTTTCCACAATGGATTGTAGCCCACTACCAATGTCCCTATTTGGTTCTGTATCAAGTAGCTAATAATTTTTTTGCTCGCTTTGTGTAAATAATCTTTGATTTTGTTGTTTCGTTTGAGCGTCAGTTGCTGGATTTTGTGACTCGTATGTCTGCCTGTAGGCAAGGCGGTTTGAAGTTGTGCTTTGAGTTTATGATAATAATGATTGATTTGTTGCAACGGTCTTCCATTGATATAAAAAGGTTTGATAGTGTTGTCATTGAACGCCACAGTCGCCAAATTTGTAACACCCAAATCTATGCCTGCTACCTTATTTACGTCCAAATCATACTTTTCAGGACATTTTTCGTACACCACTTCGAGATGATACGCACCTTTTCGTGGCACGATACGCACTTGAGCAATGTTACTTTTTTCGGGCTGGTCTTCTTTTTTAGGTTGGAAGGTAGGCAAGATTTGCGTGCGCAATTCTACTAATCCACCCAACAACGCCAATGTTTTCTCTGCAAACTTTTTCCTGCCAATCGTTTGAATGGTGCAAATCAGCACATTTCTGCCACGTATTTTGGGTTTGTAGAAGGGGGGACGTGGACAAGCTTTGTATTTGTGAGGGTGTTTTTGATAATCCCGTAACGCCTTGAAATAACTTTCGTAGGCAGTACAGGCTTGTTTCAGCACCCATTGCCCTATCTTGCTATTCAAAGCCCGATAATCAGGATTATTGTCGTCTTGAAATTTTTTGCACAGAGCATTGTAATTCAAGAAACTTTGTGTTTGTTTGTAGTGTTCTTGGATAGCATACAGGCTGGCGTTATAGAGATTTTTAGACAAAAAGGCGTGTTCGTCCAAGATTTTGTATCTTGAATCGCTTTTTTTGATGATATGTTTCTCTACTAATTGCATTTGCCTTTGTCTAATGCCTCGATTAACTTTTTTGTTTCACCTTTGCTCCTACGAAGTCCGAAACTGGCTTATCATAATTTCATACCGCAAATATAGGTATAAAATTCTATATATGACTATATTTTTCTATAAAATAATTGAAGTTTTATGATACCTTCGAATTACATCTTCATCAGGTATAAAATGCCCGCCAAGCGTTACTCGTAGTTTTATTCTTTGTATGCAGTCATGAGGGTTTTCTAAAAAGACATACACAATTCGAATAACATACTCCTGTTGTTTTGCTTTTTCAATGGTTTTCACAAGGTAGTTTCCCGACAAAGTGCTTTCCAATACAAAACTTGTTCCGTTGTCTAAAAAGACACCAAGTCGGTTAAAAAACTCCTTGCCTGCTTGCAGTTTCGAAACGGCTAATTCCTTTTCAATTTCATCTGCATTCAGAAACTCAAAGCCTGTTTCTACCAAAATTTGTTTTGAGAAAGTTGTTTTTCCCGAACCGTTTGCTCCTGCTATAATGATAAGTTCTTTCATTTATTTTTATTATATATATGATTGACTTTTAATGCTTTAGCTAAGAAAAATTTGCCAAAACACTCTTTACCAAACACTCGAACTTGTTTCCAATTCTTCAAAAAAAGAACGCCTTACCTTCTTTTTGGGCATAATCGCCCAAAGCATCGCATATAGTCCTATGCCTACCCCTGTGAAGGCAGAAATCACAAAAGCAGTGCGCACACGCTTCTCGTCCCAAGTAAAATAACGCGCAATTCCCGCACAAACGCCTGCTATTTGCGCCTCTTCGAGGTCGCGGTACAATCTGCGATGAATAGCCGACTCAGGCAAATTGGGGTGATGTGGCAATACAATCCAGCAAATAATATAAACGCTCATGAGTGTGCCTGTGGCAAAAGTCGTAGGCACAAACCCCACAAAAATAGCCAACAAAAGCAACCGCACCCAAACTACATCAAGCTGAAAGTAATGTGCCGTACCCGCCGCCACGCCACCCAACATAGCACGCTTCGAATCTCTGTATAATTTTTTAGTATTGATATCTGTATCTTCGTTTTGTTTTGCCACTGTTCTGTAGGCATTCAAGCTCCAAATATCGTCATTGTAGGGCGCGAACACAAGTCGAGTGCGTTTAGGCAAGTCTTTTTCTTGCGTAGCCATTCTTTTTGCCCCTTGCACCGCAGGCAACATTTCTTCTAAGGCAAAACTATAGGGCGCACTTACCTCTACTTCCATAAAGTCGGCTACATTGCCCACGCGAGCAATCATCGTGAGCATCATCACGTCATTGATGGCGCGTGTGTTATCGTTGGTTGTTTCCCAAAAAATCTCGGCAATGTGATGTTCTATGTCGGCTAAAATTTCTTCTCCGTCAGGTTGTGCGACAAAATAGCGATACAGCCCCATACGATAACTTTTCCATCGTTGGAGTGCCGATTCGCTGATAGTAAAAATGATGCCGACTATATTCAGTTGTTGCATGACTTGGCGCGTTAAGAACGCAATTTGATGGTTTCGAGTTGTAGATTCATCAAGCGTTGATAGGCTTCTATGTTGCTACGTTTGAGGATAGCATTGGTCGATTCTACTAATTCTATCCACGTTTCGTTGAGTTGTTCTAAGAACGTTTCGCCCTGTGTAGTGAGCTTGTAGTGCTTTTGTGGAGGTCCCACCGCCGACTCTTTCCACACATAATCGAGCAAACCTGCGTTTTTGAGGCGCGTAAGCAAGGGATAGAGCGTCCCCTCTACCACAATAATCTTAGCCTCTTTCAGTTCCTTGAGTATATCTGACGAATAGGCTTGCCCATTCGAGATGATGTGCATGATGCAAAACTCTAAGATGCCCTTGCGCATCTGTACTTGGGTGTTCTCTATATTCATGTCGCAAATATAATAAAAGGTTCTTGGTATTGCAAGGTATTGTCAAAAAATATTTTATGACTCGTCAAAAAACTTGCCTGCTCTACCTATACGCTTTTTCAAGATACGTTTGGGCGATAACATCTTCGGCATAATGTGTTTACACAAACGCCCTTGCCTGCCTGTCCTGTGGTAGTTTTTTTTGTGTTTTCATGCATTTTTTTGTATATTTAAAATGTTTTACGTTATATTTGCGTGAGTTTATAGCGAAACCTTAACCAAAATATGCTCAAAACTATTGGACATCATGTGTGCGCAAACCAAGGCAATGGACAAGAAATAGAACAAAAAGGCTATCCTGTAGCATTGGCTTCTAATAACTCTTTTTTGGGCAAAGGCTACTACTTTTGGGATTACAACAAAGAAGAGGCTACCAAATGGGGGAATACACACTATAAAGGCAGTTACTACATTTTCGAGGCTGACATCAACTGTAGTGAAACTATTATGTTAGACTTAGTAGGCAACAGAAAGCACATAGAAGATTTTTTGAAACTTATGAAACTCATACACAAAAACAACCCAGAAGCGGAGGAGTGGGAATTAGGCAAATTGTTTGATTATATCTTTGAAATTGTTGAAGAAGAGGGGATACAACATAAATTTCCCTACAAAATTATCAGAGCATTGGACTACAAAGCTACCGAGAAAGATGATGCCTATTACTTTGACCCCAAATCTGACAGATATACGTTCCTAAACCCTCGCATTATTATTTGTGTGGTGAAATGTTCACAGGAAACTATTACTAATTTTAAACTTATAGAAACTAAAAGATAATACTATGGAAGATATGCTTGATTTTTTGGACGATTATTTCCAAAAAACGCCAAAAGACGTTATCAAAGCCAAATTTGATAAGTATAACCAAGCTAAGTATGAAGGAGTTACTGTGAAACAATACCTTCAGAATTTTGCTACTAACCATAATTTTCTGCCTTCTTTGGAAAACATCAACAAAGAACAGGTACAAACAATAGCGGAGCAAGAACAAAAAACGTACTCATCTGCGGCTTGAATGCCCCTCGCCTACCCACACTGTAGCAGGCGAGTTTTTTTGTTTTTAAAAACCTATGTGTAAGCCTTTTCTATGTACGTTTGGGCGATAACATCTTCGGCATAATGTGTTTGTACAAACGCCCTTGCCTGCTCGCTTAGGGTAGGCAAGGCAGGGTGCTGGAGCAAATACTGAATACCTGTCGCCAAACTTTGCGCGTCTTTGAGCGTAGCCAAGTAGCCCGTTTTTTCGTGCAAAATCATTTCAGGCAAGCCTCCCGTTGCGAAAGCCACACACGGCAATCCACACGCCATCGCCTCCATAACCGTATTCGGCAAATTGTCTTCCAAAGAAGGCAAGACAAACGCATCAGCCACATTGTAGGCTTCGTTCATAGCTTCGGGAGTAGCCAAACTGCCCAAATAATACGTGGGAAAGGGCAAATCGATGTCTTTCTCATTCGCCTTGCCTACCACAGCAAGCGCGAGGCGTTGGCGCGTTTCGGGTTGTTGATGATACAATAATTGCAAGGCTTCCACCAAATAATCAAAACCTTTGCGCTTGTCCTGCACATTCATAGCTCCAAAGAGCAAGATAAATTTGTCGGTAGGCAAGCCTAAGCGTTTGCGCAAAGGAGCTTTTTCGAGGGGCGCGAATTGTTGTGTGTCGATGGGGTTGGGAATGGCTTGTATAGGGAAATGTTGCAACAAGGCACTTTTTTTCGCCAAATCGCCTAACCACTGGCTACAAGTTACGATTTGAAGCCTTCCCTGCAAATCCTTCAAAATAGCCTCTTTTTCGCGCCAAACCTTGTTCGAAAGGTCGTTAGCTTTGGGGCGTTTCAGCAGAGGACAATTCCCACAATTTTTCATAAAATGGTCGCAATCTCCTGCATAATGACAGCCCCCTGTGAACGCCCACATATCATGCAATGTCCACACCATTTTTTTCTGCAAAGAGGCTAATTCTGTCAAACCCTCCAAGCTCAAAAAACCAAAATTTGTCCAATGCAAATGCAATACATCTGCCTCTTGCACCCATGTATGCTTGTGCAAGGATTGCCCCCACGAAGCAGGCGAGAAAGCAAATTGTAGCGATTTGTCGCGCACAGCCCAGCGCGTTTGCAGACGTTCTGCCACAAAACGAAGCCACGCCTTTTTTTGCCCCCAATAGCCCAACTCGCCTGCAGTTACCGAACCAAAGGCTCGTGGCAAGTCGCGTGTGAGTAGGCGAGCTTCTGCGTGTTGGCTCTTGTTCAGGGCTGTATGCAACCGCCTACAGGCTATAGACGCGCCTCCATAATTGGCAAAGGTATTGAGTAAGAGGATTTTCATATTTTTTTGCGGACTCGCCTATAGACTTTTGTATTTTTTTTGTCTGCCACATAGTTTTTGGCAAGCAAGGGAATTTGCATAAAAAGCTCGCGGACTTTGCCGTTTTGGTCTATGATAGTTTCGGGCATATCGCGCTGAAAGTTGCGGTAAATAATGGCAAGCGTATTATACTCGCCTACGTGATTGAGATGCCGTTGTGCTAAATGCACGTTCAAGTACGGCGTAGCAGGTTTGGCATAGCAGTAGGGCGTGAGTTCGTAGCCACTTACCCATATTTTTTGCCCTTTGTATTGTTCTGCTTCTTTCAAATTTACCACG
>RDXI01000001.1 GCA_004292795.1 Bacteroidota bacterium
GCCGCAATGCCTATCATATTTGCCTCTGCAATTCCCACCTGCACAAAGCGTTCGGGAAATTCTTTAGCGAAAGCGTCCATTTTTAATGAACCTGTGAGGTCTGCACAAAGTGCTACCACGTTGGGGTTTGCCTTGCCTACCTCCAACAGTCCAGCTCCAAAGCCAGAACGTGTGTCTTGTTTTCCGAGAACAGGGTATTTCTTCATCGTCTGAGCAACTTTTTTTTGCAAAAATAATAAAAAAGTCGAGATAAGCAAATTGCCTTGCCTACATCTTTATTCCCATGACCAAAATGTCGTCTGTTTGTTTGTTGCCATTTTGCCATGTGTCGAGTTCTTTCTCAATGATAGCGCGTTGTTCGCTCATGGGCAAGGTGTGAATACGTGTCAGCAATTCACGGAAACGCCTTGTACCATATTTTCGGTCTTCGCCTCCTGCTACTGCCCCGCCAAATTGGTCAGGAAATCCATCAGAGAACATATAAAAAATATCGCCTTCTTCATACGTTATAGTCTGCGTTTCAAACACTTTCTTTTGAATTTGTACGCCTCCAATGGGATATTTCGCGCCTTTGTATTCGGTAAGTTGTCCGTTTCTGTAATGATACAAAGGATTTTTCGCCCCTGAAAATTCTACTGTGTTGTTCAGCGAGTCAATCACTATCAACGCCATGTCCATACCATCGCGGGCTTGTTGATTGCCCTCTTGTTTGAGGTACATTTTCACATTTTTGTCCAAACGCTCCAATATTTTGTGCGCCTTGTCTATTTTTTCCTCTACCACAATGGCAGTCAATAAGTCATTGCCTATCACAGTCATAAACGCGCCCGGTACGCCATGCCCTGTGCAATCCACAACTGCCAAGACTGATTTTATATCTGTAAAACCACTAAAAACGGAAGTAAGTTTGCCATCGCGGTCTTTTTCCATTGCATAAATGGGTTCGGGTACAGTTTCAGCGTACCAATAAAAATCGCCTGAAACAATGTCGCGGGGCTTGTAAAAAATAAAACTGTCTGTAAAATTGCTCTCTATTTCTTGCGCTTTAGGCAAGATTGCCTGCTGGATACGGCTCGCATAGCGGATACTATCCGAAATTTTGCGGTACGCACTTTCTATCTGCTCGGTCTTTTGTTCTACGTCTTTCAATATCAGGGCTTTCGAAAAGGCAGTAACAGCATGTTCCTTGAAACGCTCCAATTTTTTCAAATCGCTTTGTGGAACGCTTTGAAAGCCTTTGGCATTGTCGAAGAAAATAACGCCTTCTACGCGCTCTTGGGTTCGAATGAGCAAGGCAAGCGAAGACTTAGGGCGGTAATTGATAGGCACAAGTCGTTTCAAATAGAGGGCGGGCATCAACACAAAAATATCTTCGTCCACCTGCTCGCCTGCGTTGCAATAATCTATGACATCTTGGGGAGGAAAGATAAGTTTAGGCGGAATGGTGTCCTCGTAGCCTATCACACTAACCGCTACATAGCCTTCTTTTTCAGGATTGTATAACAAGAAAATGCCTGCATTGGCTTGTGGAAAGAGCAAAAGTCCTTGCTCCAAAAGCGTTTTGAGTACATTCTCAAATTTTACTTCTTGGTTGATAACGCGCACAATGTTGTCAATCGTTTTTAGCTCTTCGGCTTGTTGATTGATTTCTTGGTATTGCTCTCTGATGGTCGCGGTGCTGTCCGTTACGGCTTTTTGCAAGGTAAGTTGCCTTTGCTCCAACACACGCACACGAGTCGAGTAGGCAATGTATGCCAACACAACCAACAACACGAAGCCCGTTATCCAAAACCACCACGTTTGATAAAAATAGGGCTGTATATAAAATGTCAGCACTACACCTTCTGTATTCCACAAACCATCATTGTTGGAGGCTTGCACAATAAATTTGTAGTTGCCCGGAGGCAAGTTTGTATAATACGCATTGTGTTGGTTCTTGCCTTCTATCCAATTTTCGCTGAAGCCATCGCCTACCAAGCGGAAACGGTACTGATTGCGATTGGGCGCGAGAAAACTAAGCGCGGTAAAATCTATCTCGAATTTGCTTGTGCCAGCAGGCAAGCTTATAGGCTCTTTCACATTGTATTCTTTGTTGTCTGCTGTAAAGCCTTTGATGACCACGCGGGGCTTTTGCGGATTGGTGCGCACAAATGTTGGGGTAATAATGGCTACGCCTGACGTGGTGGGATACCAAAGATTGCCACGCCCATCACGCATCACAGAAGGGTGTGAAGAACCCGCACAATCGGAACTTTTCATACCATCTTCTTCTTGGTACAGCGTACAAACGATTTTGTCTGAAGGCTGTATTTTCTTGCCTACTTTTTTATCCAAAAAGGCTTCCAAATCCTTTTTATTTGTCCAAAAAACGCCACTGTTGCAACTGAACCAAAGCCTTCCCAACTCGTCTTCTATGATGCTATGCACTGCGTCATTGGCAAGCCCTTCTTTGGCATACACACTTGCGAACTTGCCTTTTTTGTAGCGCGTCAAGCCGTTTTTCGTGCCTATCCAAATCGTACCTTGTTTATCCTCATACAGGCAAAAAACAAGGTCGTTGGCGAGTCCGTGTTTGCTATCAAAAAAATCTATTTTTTTGTTCTTGCGCAATACATTCAAGCCCGCGCCATCTGTACCCGCCCAAATATTTTCTTGGCTATCCTCCAGCACGCACATGATAGAGTTGTCGGACAAACCTGTCAAGCGGTCATACGTATCAAAACGGTTATTTTTGAAATGCCCTAAACCATTGCGCGTTGCAATCCACATCGAGCTGTCCTTGCCTTGAATGATAGCTCGGCAAACATTGTGAGGCAAGCCATCTTCGTGGGTATATTTGCGAATGGGCGGGTTGGTGGCTTTTTCTGACAAGGCTATCACATTTAGCCCTCCGCCGTAAGTAGCGAGCCAAATATCGCCTTTTTTGTCCTGCACGATAGAGCGCACATAATTATTATTCAGTCCATGCGCAGTCGTAAAAGTATAGGTTTGCCCAAATTTGATGTAATTTACGCCTCCGCTTACAGTCCCAACCCACACTCCGCCATCGCGGTCTTGATACACACAATTCGTAACATTATCGCTCAAACCTTCCAAAACACCTATGTTCGTAAATTTGCCATCACGCAAACGGTTCAGCCCACCGCGATTCATTCCAATCCAAAGGCTACCTTCGTGGTCTTCGAAAATTTCTGTGATGCTGTTGGCGTTTAGCCCTTCTTTAGTTGTGAATTTGTGGATAATAGGGCGCATATAGCCCAAATGTTGCTCTATGATTCGGTGCAAGCCTCCGCTTTGCGTGCCAATCCAAAGCGTGCCTTTGCTATCAATGAACAATTTTGTGATGTATTCATCGAGCAAGCCCTCGCCTACTCGAAAGGTTTCGAAATGATTAAGAGCTTCGTTCCAACGCACCAAACCGCCTTGCGTGCCGAGCCAAAGGTTGCCCAATTCGTCTTCGGCTATAGCAGTGATGTATTTGTTCATCAATACTATGCGGTTTCGGGTGTAGTCTTCAAATTTACCATTTTTGTACTTGGCAAGCCCGCGAGAAGTGCCTATCCACATGCCGCCACCCGTTGCTCTCATGTTTGCCATAGCCGTTATTTCTTTGGAAGGCAAGCCATCGCGTGTGCTGTAGGTTTTGAACTTGCCTGCTTGATAGCGCGTCAAGCCTTGTTTGGTAGCGAGCCACAGGGCTTTGTCTTCGTCCTCGTGTATTTCTGTAACAGTATTGGTAGGCAAGCCATCTTCGGTTGTAAAGGTTTTGAACTTGCCTTTGCTGTAGCGCGTCAGCCCGCCGTTGTTTGTGCCTATCCAAAGATTTTGCTGGCTATCTTCGAACACCTCCCACACACCGCTTGACTTCAATTCATTGACATTCAGGGTATTGTAGGTATGAAATTCTGAACCATCAAACCGCGCCAAGCCTTCGTAGGTTGCAATCCAAAGATAGCCTTCTTTGCTTTGTGTAATGGCAAAAACGCTGTTTTGGGGCAGTCCTTGATTTTTTTGCCAACTGTCGCACTGATATTGAGAAATGGCTTTTTGGGGAGAAAGACCTGTATATGTCGATTGCGCCCAAGCCTTGCCTGCCCAAAGGCAACAAAAGCAAAAAAGTAGATAGCGCATAAGTTTCATAACAGTGTCAGGGGTAAGACTTTATCAGGCTTCAAAAATACGTAAAAATTGAAAACAAGCCCGCAAATTCTTTTCCAAAGATAGTTTTTTTCATATAAAAAGCTGTCTTTTATCTTTGAAGGCTTGTTTTGGAGCAAAAAAAGCAGGCAAGTTGCGTTTAATAAGGTACAGGCGCGTGTTTTGGAACAGTGAAATAAAAACTACTGCCCTTGCCTACAGTGCTTTCCACCCAAATCGTCCCACCATTTTTTTCTACAAAATCTCGGCAAAGCGTAAGCCCTAAGCCTGTTCCTTTCTCGCCTGCCGTACCGCGTTGCGAAATATGCCCTTCGCCAAAAAGAGTAGGCAAGACTTCAGGTGCAATGCCTGTGCCTGTATCCTGCACGCAAATAGTCACCATTTTTTCATTTTCTGTTATCGTAAAAGTGATGGTGTCATTTCCTTTACAAAATTTCAGCCCATTGCTCAACAAATTACGCACTACAAGGTCTATCATATCCATATCCGCATAAATGCGTATGGAATGTTGCAAGGTATTGACCACAGTAATATTCTTTTTTTGGGCAACTTGTTCGTACAGTTCTAAGTTATTCTCAATCACAGGACGCAAGTCAAACGTTTGAGGCTTCAGCATCTCGCCTCCCAACTGCGACAATGCCCAACGGAACAAGTTGTCCAACAAATCGGAAGCGTGTGTAAGGCTTTGTTTGATGCCACCCGCCACAAATTGAAAGTCCTCTGGCGTTAGCCCGCCTGCTTCCAAAATAGGCAAGATGCCCTTGATTTGGTTGATAGGCGTTTTGAGGTCGTGTCCAATGATAGATAATAAGCGGTCTTTTAGCGCATTGACATCTCGCAAATATTCGGCTTGCGCTTCCAATTCTGCATTTTGGCTTTCTATCTCTACCTTTTGTTCTGATATGACGTGATTGGCGTGCAAAATCCGTTTCTGGTTTCTATACAACACCACGACCAATATAGATACAAACAAAAAAGCAGTAATAGATATATATGTGTATATGCGTTGTTCGTATAGTTTCTTTTGTTGCTCGGTTTTTAATTGATTGGCTTTTTTGTCATATTCATATTGGGCTTGTAATTGATACGATTTGTGCGTGTTTTCTCTGTTTACAAGGCTATCATAACTTTCTTTGAAAAGTTTGTAGTTTTGTAAGGCAAGTTCGGGCTTGCCCATAGCCTCATAGACTTGGCTCAAAATTTCGTATCCTTTGTGAATAGTGGCTTTTTTGTTTAATTTTTTACTTATTTCAAAACTTTTTTGCGCATATTGTAAAGCCTTGTTATATGCTTTTTTGGCTATTTCGCATCTGGCAAGGTTGTAAGAAACTTCCGACTCCATGTCTTCATCTCCTATTTCTTGTGTGAGTTTGAAAGATTTTTCTAAGTAATAAAGTGCCGTGTCTATCTTATTCAACACAAAAAACTCGTAGCCAATGTTGTCATAATTGTAGGCAAGCCCTTGTTTATCGTTATATTTTTCGTTGATTTTCAAGGCTTTAAAGTGATATTCGAGGGCTTTTTGCGATTCCTTCATAGTGCTGTAGGTACTCCCTATGTTGTTGAGCGCAGTCGAACTCCCTGCTTCGTCCCTGATTTCTTCGCGAATACGCAATACTTTGAAGTGAAATTCAAGGGCTTTTTTGGTCTGCTTTTGTTCGCTATACACCAATGCCAAATTGTTATAGCAAGAGGCGATTGTTTTGGGGTGTTTGATTTCTTCGGCTATATGCAAGGCTTCGAACAAATGTTCGGTGGCTTTGATATAATCACCTGCACCATAATAATAAATACCCAAATCTTGCAAAGCGCGTGAAATTCCCTTCTTGTAGCCTGCATTTTCGGCAACACCTTTGGATAGTACGGCTAATATGCGCATCGAGTCGGGCTTTATGGCATCATAAGCGTAGGCGAGTTCGTGTAAGGTATTGATATAATTAGTATCTTTTTCATATACTTGGTTTTGTTTTAGTTTGTGTATCGCTTTATACAAGCTGTCCAATCTTTGCCGTTGCGCCACGAGGGGCGAAGCAAAGAAAAAGAGCAACCCTACAAAGCATATTGTCTTTTTCATAAAAATACATGGTTAAAAAAAACTAATAGCACAGCACCTTTGCAGGCAAAGGAATTGTGCTATTCGGTCAAGGTGCATGGCACAGGTTTCTATGCCACCATAAGTTCTTTTATCTCTTGCAATCTGCCTAATTCTATGGGTTTGATGATATGTCCTATCACTTCGGGGTGTTCAGCGTGTTTGGGTATCTCCTTCTCGTTGGGCGTGCTGGAGGTTACCACTACGCGCACTTGCCTGCTCTCATGAAGCATAATTTGCTTAAACTCTTTGAGGAACTGCCACCCATCTATCAAAGGCATATACAAGTCCAAGAATATCAAATCAGGGAGCTTATCTTGTTTTTGCACAATGTCTTGCAGGATTTTCAGCGCGTCTAGGGCTTTGGTAAAGCTACGCACACGAATATTGGAGTCGTATCGTTCTAAGGTTTTCGCCCCAATCAATACATCTATCTCATTATCGTCGATAATCCATATTTCGTCTATGTTTATGAGGGTGGTCGTGGTCATAATCTTAGTAGAAAAGTGTACTCAAATTAAAAAAATTATATGCAAAGTTATGCAAAAATCATGAAATTTTGCGTAGTTATAAGAAAATTTAGTAAATTTGGAACGAGAATGTTGAACCTTCTGCTTTGTTCTTTTGTTTTAAAATTGAAAAAGTACAATAAAAAACGGTTTATTTACATTTTTATATTAGAAAAATCCAAAACCATTGAAAAACCATTGTAACCCCTCTTTTATACATCTATCATTCAAACCCCTCAGCGTATGAACAAGCAACAAATCAAAACCATAGAAGCTGAAATTGAGCAACTCTCCCAACAACGTGCTACCCTGTTCAATGAATGGATAAGCACTGTGAAGCAAAACGACAGAGATGCCGAACTCTATGGACAGGACAAACCTGAGCAAGTGGAGAAAGCCAACGCCCTTTTGATACAGCAGCGGCAAATCAATCAAAAAATTATGCAACTTTTGGCAAAATTGGACAATATTGTCCTCAAAACGGTATAATTTTTTGAAATTTCTATAATGGCTGTATGACAGCTTACCTACTCTATAACCAGCTTATTCTAAAAAAAGCCGTTCTCTGTGCAAGAGAACGGCTTTTCTGTTATGTTTATCAAAAAGTGGGACGCTTAGTCGTCATCACCATCATCTTCGAGTTCTTCGCCACTGTTTTTCATGGGCTTGCCTTTAGCTTTTCTGCGTGCTTCTACACGCGCCTTTTGAGCCGCTTTTACTGCTTCCCACTTGGTTTTTTGGTCGCCAGTAAGGAGGGCTTCTATTTTGCTTACGCGGTCTTTGTTTACAGCCTTGCGTTTTTCGGCAATCGCTTTCTTGTCCGCGCCTGCTGTTTTGGCTTGTGCGCGAAGTTCGTCTTGTTGTTTAGCGGCTTCCAAGTTGATGGCATACACTTGAGATTTTTGGTCGGCAGATAGCCCCAATTTTTTCTCCAAGTGATTGGTGTGGGCAGTAGCGCGTTCTTCGGCGGTACGGTCTTTCATGTTGCCATTGCCTTTACCGTTGCCCTTTCCTTTGCCTTGCGCGAAGGCTACAGTCATCATGCTCAAGCACAAAGCGAGCGTCAAAAGAATTTTAGTTTTCATAAGATTGAGGAATAATGTGAAAAAAGAATGTTCATTAGTTTTTATTATGCAAACAAAGGTAAGCGGTCTTTTTGAAACTTCCAAATGCCTTTGAGCAGTTTAGTCGTTGTCATCATCATTATCGTCAGAGTCGTTGGCGGGTTTGCCTTTTTCCTTGCTCTTTCCTTTGCCATTGGCGGCACGGCGTTCTTCAGCACGTTTCTTTTGTTCAGCTTTGATGGCTTCCCACTTCGTTTTTTGCTCGGCTGTGAGTGTGGCTTCTATCTTGGTAACTCGTCCTGTGTTGTTGGCTTTGCGCTCCGCGTGGATAGCCTTCTTGTCCGCGCCTGCGGTTTTGGCTTTGGCGTGCAGTTCTTCGTTTTTCTTGATAGCATCAAGATTGATGGAATAGATTTGCTTTTTTTGGTCAGCCGACAGTCCGAGTTGCTTCTCTAAGCGGTTGGTTTGTGCAGTGGCGCGTTCTTCGGGGGTACGGTCTTTTTTCTCGATGTTGCCTCTGCCTTTTTGCGCAAATGCGGTGGTCATCATACTCAAGCACAAGGCGAGTGTCAAAAGAATTTTGGTTTTCATACGATTGAAAATAAAGAATAAAAAGATTATTGATTGTTTTTTGATGTTTAGACAAAGGTAAGTCTTTTTGGTTTAATCTCCTAAGGTTCATTAACAGGTGCTTAACTTCTATGCGGAAAATATGATAGTTTTGGCGTGTATTTCAAATTTTTTGAAATGCACTCATTTTAGGCTAACTTTACCCCCGCTATGAAGAAAAAGCACGCCCTTTTTTTGTTTCCATACCCTTCTGATACTGCCGCGTCCCAACGTTTTAGGTTCGAGCAATACTTGGCTTGCCTACCCGACCACGATTGGGAATACGACAAGCAGTCTTTCCTAAGCCAACAAACTTGGGGCATTTTGTATCAAAAAGGCAAGCACTTATCGAAGATGTTGGGCATCTTGGCGGGCTTTTGGAGGCGTTTTTGGCTTTTGTTTAGGCTCTATCGCTATGATGTGGTGTTTATCCACAGGGAGGCAAGCCCCTTAGGTCCGCCTATTTTCGAGTGGATTATTACCAAAGTTTGGCGTAAGCGGGTGGTGTTTGATTTTGATGATGCGATATGGTTGCCCAATACTTCTGAACAAAATGCGTGGGTGGCGTGGTTGAAATTTCATAGCAAAACAAACCTCATTTGCCGTTGGGCGTGGAAGGTAAGTGCGGGGAACGATTATTTGTGCAACTATGCGCGTACTTTCAACCCAAAAGTTGTGCTAAACCCCACGACTATAGACACGCAAAATATGCACAATCGTCTGCGCCCACATAATAATCCTGAAGAAAAATTGGTGATAGGCTGGACAGGTACTCATTCCACGTTGAAATATCTCGATGAACTCGTGCCTATCCTGCAAAATTTAGAAAAACGCTATGATTTTGAGTTTTTGGTTATTGCTGATAAAGCTCCCGATTTTGATTTGAAGTCTTTGCGCTTTGTGGCGTGGGATAAGGCTACAGAGATAACCGACCTCCTTCGTATGCACGTGGGCGTGATGCCTCTCGTGGCGGATAAATGGGCGGAAGGCAAGTGCGGTTTTAAGGCATTGCAATATATGGCATTGGGGATTCCCGCGCTTGTGTCGCCTGTGGGCGTAAATACAAAAATCGTGGACAATGAAGTGAATGGCTATATTTGCGACTCGCCTGCCGCATGGGAGCAAGCCTTAGAAAAACTATTGCAAAATCCTACGCTTCGCGCTGACATGGGCAAGCAGGCAAGGCACAAAATCGAAACCGCTTATTCGGTTCGAGCCAATACGCGCAATTTTTTGGATTTGTTGGAAAAGTAGGCAAGCTATATGCCTTGCCTACCCCCAACGCAAGTCGAGCTTGAAGTTTTCAAGAATCCATTTGCGCAAATATTTTTCATCAGGATAGCCACACATTTCATAGATGAACTCGCTGAAAAGGTCTTGCATCAATTCTTTGTCCTCTTTGGTTCGTTCAGGGCAATGGTTTTTCATAATCTCTACCAATGGCGCAATGCGGGTTTTCAGTGCTTGCGAGTCTATTTGTTTGATGGCTCTTTTGGCTATGAGTTTTCGCTTTGTCACATCTCCATCTTCCGCCACATAGAAGGCGATTGTGTCGATGTTATGCTCCTTTACAAAATCCCCTAAGGGAAATCCATATTCGTATTTTTCCTTTCTGAATACTCTTGTGTATCGCTGTTTTGTGATGCCATTGGTAAAACTATAAATCAACTTGGCATCATAATGTTGTTTGGGTATGTCCATATGCCCAAAGTCTAATACGGTGTCATCATACAACAAAGGATAGGGGCGACTCGCGTAGGCTGTAAAAAAGGCATAAGAAGAGCCACAGCATTTGATACCTGCCACCTCGATAGGCGTAATTAGGTTTTTTACAGCATCTTTTCCGTTGCTTCTGATGGTTACCAATTTCTTGTTGAGCGTGTCGTACAAAATGGCTACCTTGCCTTCGAGCTGTACTTTGGCTTCGCTTGCATAATATCGCCCTGCCACAAGTTCAGTCTTGCCTTCAGTAATTTTACCATTGGCATACACAAATTGATAATGCGGTTGGTCTTGTCCTTGTGCCTTGCCTACCCAACACAACAAGAGCAAGAGAAATCCTATTTTTTTCATAACAAATGTAAGAACGAAGATGCACTAAAAAAGTTACCCACGCTTGTTGGGCGTGGGTGTTGTATATGGGGTAGGCAAGCTTTATTTTTGCCGTTGTCTGTGTCCTCAAAGACAACTATTTCACATCATTTGCCCAATTAAACCTATCTGTAGGCGCGAATTTCCAAGGTGAGAAGCTCGTTTCTATATTTTGCAACATAGCTGTCCAAGCGGGAGGCGTAGCCGATTCTTCCATAGCGATATATTGGCGAATTTGTATGATGATGCTCAACGGGTCGATGTTGATAGGGCAAGCCTCCACACACGCATTGCAAGTCGTACAAGCCATGAGTTCTTCTTTCGAGATGTATTGGTCAGAATACAATCCATTGCCTTGTGCGAGGGCATCAGCCAAAGACATACCTTTTTCCAAATACGCGCCCAACTCCTCGATGCGGTCGCGTGTGTCCATCATTACCTTGCGGGGCGATAGTTTCTTGCCTGTCAGGTTCGCAGGGCAAGAGGCAGTACAACGTCCACACTCCGTACAAGAATAAGCGTCCATGAGGTTTTTCCACGTCAAGTCGGTAGCGTCTTTTGCTCCAAAACGCACTACTTCTGGCGCACTGCCATCATCTTGAATAAGCCCAAGCGCGAGGTTTACTTCGCGGGTTACGATAGCATTGTTTACAAACTTACCTTTGTCTTCGAGGTTAGAAAAATACGTATTGGGGAAGGCAAGGAAAATGTGCAAGTGTTTTGAGTACGTAACGTACAACGCAAAGCCCAAGATGCCCAAGATATGAAACCACCACGCCACGCGCTCAATAATCATCAAAACGGTATTGCTTTCTATACTCGCGAACAAGGGGATAAGATATTGACTAAACCAAAACTTGCCTCCCACGTTGGGATAGTGATGGTCGCCTCTTTCCTGCAAAATGCTGTCTGTGGCGTTCATAGTCAAGATAGCCAACATGAGTACAATCTCGAACACCAAAATCAAATTGGCATCAAGACGCGCCCAGCCTTTGATTTCTGCCTTTTGGAAACGCTCTACTTTCAACATATTGCGCCTCACTAAGAAAATGACACACGCCACAATTACCGAAACGGCTAAGAACTCGAAAAAGCCTATCAAAAAATTGTAGAACGCAGTAGGCAAGATGTTACTAAAGATGCGGTGCTTGCCTGTTACACCATCAATGATTATCTCTAAGACTTCAATATTCACCAACACAAAGCCCACATACACAAACAAGTGCAACAAGCCCACCAAAGGACGATGAAACATCTTGCCTTGCCCGAAAGCTATCAAAAACATAGTCTTGAGGCGTGCTGGCATATTGTCGTGGCGTGCAATAGGTCTGCCAAGTTGAATATTGGCACTGATACGCCTGACGCGCTTGCTTACCAAGTAGCCAACAGTGGCAAGGGCGATTATAAAAGCTATGATAGGGATAAATTCCATGTCGAAGAAAAGGGTTGAGCGTTGAACATTGAGTGTTGCTTGTGTGGTGATGCGAAGCCCAAAATTAAGGCGTAATGTTGAATTTACAAAATAAGTGTTTTTTTATCTTTTTTGTTTACCTTTGTGCAAACACTTTTTCCTCATTTTTTAAATGCAATCTAAAGAATTTTTGTTCCAATACCTCAATGCCAATGCCCCTGTGGGCTATGAAATGCAAGGGCAAAAAATTTGGTTAGACTATCTCAAGCCCTACATCGATGGCTACGAAGTCGATAATTATGGCACTGTGGTAGCTATCCAAAACCCTGACGCGCCTTATCGTGTCGTGATTGAAGCCCACGCAGACGAAATTTCGTGGTATGTCAATCACATTACTGATGATGGCTACATTTATGTTATTCGCAATGGCGGTTCTGACCACATGATAGCCCCTTCGATGCGCGTGGATATTCATGGCGACAAGGGCATTGTGAAGGGCGTTTTTGGCTTTCCTGCTATTCATGTGCGCGTAGGCGAGAAAGAGGAAATAAAACCCGAAGTAAAAAATATTTTCATTGACGTAGGCGCAAGCACTGCCCAAGAAGTAGAAGAAATGGGTATTCATGTCGGAACGGTCATCACGTTTGAGGCTGATTTGATGGAAATGAACGGCAAATATTATGTGGGGCGTGCTTTGGATAACCGCATTGGTGGGTTCATCATTGCCGAAGTAGCAAGGCGTTTGAAAGAAAACAACATCAAACTTGACTATGGTTTGTATGTCGTGAATGCCGTACAAGAAGAAGTAGGTTTGAATGGCGCGACTATGATTTCAAGGCATCTCAAGCCCAATGTGGCAGTTTGTGTGGACGTTTGCCACGACTCGTTCTCGCCTTTGGGCTATAGCAAAGTGCGTGACGGAGCTATCAAGGCAGGAAGCGGAGTAGCCATTACTTACGCGCCTGCTGTGCATAACACCTTGCGCGAAATGTTGCTCAATACTGCCAAAGACAAAGGAATTCCTTTCCAACGCCTCGCCTCCTCGCGTGTTACAGGTACAGATACTGATGCCTTC
The DNA here is from genome assembly GCA_004292795.1 of Bacteroidota bacterium. Lineage (GTDB taxonomy): Bacteria > Bacteroidota > Bacteroidia > Cytophagales > Microscillaceae > RDXI01. The sequence continues at coordinate 13,010 of RDXI01000001.1, forward strand.
GCCTACTCGCATACAGGAGTGCCTTCTGCCTTGCTTTCTGTGCCATTGAAATATATGCACACCACTGTAGAAATGGCACACCAAGATGATGTAGAAAATACCATTCGTTTGTTCTATGAGTTCCTTTTGCAACTCAAAGCAGGAACGGATTTTAGGTATTTTGCTTAATGGGTTTTAGGATTTTTTATATAATTTGCTCCACAAGACAAGTATTCGACAGCTATCTTGTGGAGCATCATTTTCACTATGCCAATTTCACATCTCGCGCTTGTAGGCGAGCCAATATTTCGCACACTTCGTCAGAGAATAGGCAAGGATTTTTTGCTAAGTTTATATTGGCTAATTTTTCGAGTCGCGTTATGGCAATAGGAAAAAGCTGTAGGTCGTTGTTGGCGAGGTCTATTTTTTCGAGGCGTTGTAGGTTTTCGCACTCGGTAGGCAAGGACTGTAGCGCGTTGTTGGCAAGGTCTAATGTACGCAATTTCTCCAACTTGCCTACAGAGGCAGGCAAGGTTTGCAGTTTATTGCTCGACAAATTTAATATGGCAAGCAATTTCAGCTCGCCTACCGCTTCGGGCAATTCCTGAATATTCCCTCCCAATATTTCCAAATGTTCCAAGTCCTTCAGCGCGAACAACGAAGCAGGCAAGGCATCAATATACAACGAACTGATGCGTATTTTTCGCAACTGTTGGCACGCGCCTATATGGGTAGGCAAGCTCTGCAAAGGCGAAAGCGTGCAGATTAATTCTATCAACTTTTTACAGTTTTGCAAACTTTCAGGCAATTCTTTAATCGCTGTTTCGGTCAAATGCAAATACCGCAATTCTGCCAAATCGCCTATTTCTTTGGGCAAAGCGGTCATGTGAGAACCATCTATTTGGAGCGTGTGCAGTTTTTGGCACTTCCCTATTGAGGTAGGCAAGCGCGTTTCACGACATTCGTACAACTCTACTATACCCAAATTCGCCCAATGATGCACAGCAGGCAAGTTTTGCAGATGTTCATTTTTGCGCAGGATAAGCGAACCCAAGTTTTGCGCCTCTGCAAAAGCACGTGGCAAATTTCTAAAACCGCATTTTTCTACACGCAAAAGCCTCAAAGCAGGATAGCCTTTTGGCACGAATACGGCACTTTGCAAGTTCTTGTTTTTTTCTAAAGTCAGCACCTCCAAGCGAGGCAACTCGCCTAAGCACGCAGGCAAACGGCGCAAAAAGGCGTTTTTACTCAAAGTCAAGTTCTCCAAAATGGGAAGTTTGGCAAATGCTTTGGGCAAAGTGGCAATGCTCGTTTTGTGTAGCACCATTCTACGAAGTTTCGTAGCATATTGGATAGAGGCGGGAATTTTGGTAATCGGTGTTCTGAAAATAGTCAAGGTTTCCAAGCCCTCCATCTTGCCTACAAAGTGGCTGATGCGCGTGATGAGGGGCAAACTGCTCAAAGAAAGGTCGTACACATGGCGCAAATTGCCCAAAGAAGCAGGCAAGGAACGAAGCGGGCAATCGGATAGGAACAACTGGCGCAAGGCTTGCAACTCGCCTACTCCTTGCGGAAGGCTTGCTAAATCCAGCGTGTGCAAAGACAAATCTTGTAGTTTTTGGAGCGAACCCATAGGCGGAATTTTCTGCAAAGGCATCTTGTGCAACAACAAGGTTTCCAAATTTTCTAACTGCCCGAATGAGTCAGGCAATTTGGCGATGTCTGTTTCGCTAATTTTCAAAAGCGTCAAATTTTTCCAATTCCCTATATCAGCAGGCAAGGTTTTGAGGCGCAGGCTCGTAAGGCGTAGCTCTTGCAAGTTTTGCAACTTGCCTACAGAGGCAGGCAAGGCTTTCAGGGGCATTCTCTCCAAACGCAGGTAAGTCAAATTTTCTAACTCGCCAAAACTTTCGGGCAATGTTTGAAAATGCTCGCCTGAAATAGTTAGTTTGGATAAATGGCTACACTTGCCTATACTTTCAGGCAAGGTCTTGAGCGCGACACCATACATATCCAACGTTTTCAAATTGACCAACCCGCCTATACTTTCAGGCAAGGCTTTGAGCTTAAAACAATTATCTAAACTCAACTCCCGCAAATTTTCCAACTGCCCGAAAGTTTCAGGCAAACACTCGATGGGATTATCATCTACATATACATATTCCAATTTGGTAAGCTTGCCTATAGAATCAGGCAATCCCACAAGTTGATTTTGTGTTAAATTCAAATGATTCAGCTCCAAAAGTTCGCCTATTTCAGTAGGCAAGGCTGTTATTGGGTTGTTGAAAAGCGAAAGATGATTCAAATGTTGGAAACACTTTATCTCGGCAGGTAGGCAAGGCAGTTGGCAACTATGTATGCTCAAAACCTCCAAAGCCGAACACTGATACAACACAGTTGGAAAGGAATCCCAATGCAAATCGCGCAAATTCAATTCCTTGATTTGCCCCAACGCGCCCAACCGCGCTATCAATTCCTCATCACAAGGCTCTTGTATGGCTTTCGCAAAATCTTCATACAGCCGTATTTTTTCCTCAAAAAAGGGCGATTGTATGCCCTGCTGTAGCTGGAAGGCAAGCACGACATTGGCTACAATGCCACTTTCTAATAAATGGAGCAGGTTTTGTTCTATATCGGTTATGGTCATAAAATTTGCTATTGCCCAAACAATCCTTGTGTTTTTTTCCCTGCCGTGGTTTGTGTCCTCACAAACCACTACAGAGGCTTTTATTATTGCCCAAACAATCCTTGTGTTTTGTCAAAGGTGAATTTGAGGTGTAGATAGGCTTTTTCGGTGGCTTCGCGCCCACGCGAGGTGCGCTTTAAAAAACCTTCTTTGATAAGAAACGGCTCATAGACTTCTTCGATGGTTTCGGCTTCTTCGCCACAGGCAGTAGCGATGGTAGAAATGCCTACGGGACCGCCTTTGAATTTTTCGATGATAGTCGCCAAGATACGGTTATCCATTTCATCGAGTCCGTATTCATCAACTTCGAGGGCTTGCAGGGCATGTTGGACTATTTCTTTTGTGATGCGTCCATTGCCTACCACTTGCGCAAAGTCGCGTGTGCGCCTGAGCAAATTATTTGAGATACGCGGTGTGCCTCTGCTTCTTCGGGCTATTTCATAAGCCGCTTCGTGGTCGACAGGCGTTTGCAAAATAGCACAAGACCTTTTCACAATGTCGCACAATAATTCCGCGTCATAGTATTCGAGGCGTGCATTGATGCCAAACCTTGCCCGCAGTGGGGAGGTAAGCAAGCCTGCTCGCGTGGTCGCGCCTATGAGCGTAAAAGGATTGAGCGAAAGCTGGATAGTGCGTGCATTGGGACCCGAATCGAGCATAATGTCAATCCGATAATCTTCCATTGCCGAATACAAATATTCTTCTACAATGGGATTGAGGCGATGAATTTCATCAATAAACAACACATCATTTGCCTGTAGGTTGGTGAGCAAGCCTGCAAGGTCGCTAGGTTTGTCCAAAACGGGACCCGAAGTAATCTTGATGCTCGCGCCCAATTCGTTGGCTATGATGTTCGAGAGGGTAGTCTTGCCTAATCCAGGGGGACCGTGCAACAATACGTGGTCTAAGGCTTCTTTGCGTTGTTTGGCGGCGATAACAAACACCTTCAGGTTTGCCACTATCTTGTCCTGCCCCGCGAAGTCTTCAAAACTCAAGGGGCGCAAGGCTTTCTCTATTACCCTTTCCGCATCACTCAAGTTGTCTTTATCGCCTTTGAGGTAATCTTTCATAGGTTTATATAACTTTTGGAAACTTTGACAAATATACAACCTTATTCGCAAAAAAACAAAGAATACAAAAAAGGTAGAAGCCTTGCGCCTCTACCTTGTATTATTGGGAGAAAAACATTATGCCTTAGGCACTTGGAAAATCCAATCGAATGTATCCGTTTCTGTACCTTTGCAAAGGTCAATCAAATATTTTTTTACACGAAGGGCAAAGCCATCTTCGCGGAAAGTAGGAACTTCGTAGTTCTTGCCTGCATAGCCTATCGCGGCAATGGGCGCAATGGTAGCCGCTGTACCCACGCCAAAGGCTTCGGTCAGCTTGCCTGCTTCGAGGGCTTCTACAATTTCCAATACAGAAACTTTGCGTTCTTCTACTTCATAGCCCCACTCACGCGCCAACTGCAAAACGCTTTTGCGCGTAATGCCATCAAGCACCGAGTCGCCCAAAGTAGCCGTAATAATTTTGTTGCCTATGGCAAACATCAAATTCATAGTACCTGACTCTTCGATGTGCTTGTGTTCTTTGCCATCAGTCCATATAATTTGGTCGTAGCCTTCTTCTTTCGCAAGTTTGAAGGGATAGAGCGAAGCCGCGTAATTGCCCGCCGCTTTCGCACTGCCTATGCCTCCTTCTACAGCGCGTGTGAAGTGCGTTTCGATTTTTACCTTCACAGGGGCAGTATAATATGAGCCTACAGGCGAGGTAAAAATGATGAATTTGTAGGTATCCGAAGGGCGAACACCTAATATTTCATCTGTGCCGAACATATAAGGGCGAATGTAGAGCGTAGAGCCATCTTGCGTTGGCACCCAAGCATCATCTATTTGCAAAAGGGTAGTTAGCCCTTGCATAAACAATTCTTCGGGAATTTCGGGCATACACATACGCACCGCAGAGCGATTCAAGCGTTTAGCATTTTCCCAAGGGCGAAATATTTGTACTTCGCCTGTAGCGGTGCGGTAGGCTTTCATACCTTCAAAAATAGCCTGCCCATAGTGCAAAGCTATCAGCGAAGGATTGAACGACAAGGGACCATAAGGCATTATTTTAGGTTCTTGCCAAGCGCCATCAACATAGTCAATTACGAGCATGTGGTCGCTGAAATACTTGCCAAAGCCGAGATTGTTGAAATCGGTTTCGGGTAGGCGAGATTGGGCGACACGCTCAACGGATATATCTAAGGTTGCTATCATATTTCGAGGGGTGGAAGGGTTGAGGGGTAGAAAGGTGGAAGGGGTTTGTGGGTATCGGGTTTGCAGGTAAGCGGGTATCGGGTTTGCGGATATTTATTTGTATTCAAATTTATCAAAATATTTTAGGAATAATTTGGCGATATTTTTGGCATCATCAAGCCCGCGATGGTGTGTGCCTTCGAGGACAAGTTTTTCGCGTTCTAAAGCCATGTTCATGCCTATGCCTTTTTCAAGCCCTATGATTTTGGCGTGTTGGTGTTTGATGCTGATGTGGTTTTTGAGCCACTTGGTATCTTGTTGATGTAGTTCGCAATCTTTCTTGAATTGTGATTTGTCATAAAATCCCCACGAACAAAGCCAATAGTCATCTCCAAAACTCGCTATCCAATCTCGAAACTTGCCTACCGCTTCAGGAAAGAGGGGCGCGTCTTGTATCATGTCTTGCGTAATGGTGGTTAGTTCGGTGCAGAATCGGGACAAAATCGGGTAAATAACGGGTTTTATGAATATATCGAACTCGCCTACAATTTGCTTCTGCTCGTCTATGCACACCGCCCCAATCTCTATGATTTCATTCGGAGAATGGTCATGAGTGTCCCAACAAGTGGCTTCTAAGTCAAAAATGATGTATTTCATGGGTGAATGAGTGAGGGAGTGAATGAGTGAAGTGTTATATGTGTAGTTTAACTTTTATATATTTCACTTTGGAGCGTTTTTTTGTATAATCTTTGTAACCCAGCCACAGTATATTATTTTTCCATTTATATAGTTCAATATTAAAAGAACTTTCGGGGTAAATTATTGGGTTACTAACTTTTTTTATTAAATTGTAAGTTTTGTTATCTGTATTTGTACGGTATATTTGGAGTTTATCATAGTTATCATCTACAAAAGAGATTACTATATCAAAGGTCTTTCCATTAGGCAAACTTCCATCAAAAATAAGTTTACTTATTATTTCCTTTACTTTTCCCGTTGCTTTTTCTACCAAGTAATGCGTACAAGTAGGATTACAAAATCGAGCAAAAAGTATGTATTTATCGAATTCTGTTATAAATAAGTATGGTTTTTCATAAGAATTTTCATAATAACTACATTTTTCACTAAATATAATTGTTTTTGTATTTTCGCGCTCCAATGTGAGCCATAGCGTATCGCAGTCATATTGATAATATAGTTTTTCACCTGTTTTGAGCGTAAATGGTGTGCAATACTGTATATGAGGCAAATCAAGCGAGTCAGAACAATCACAAGTTAATTTGTCTTGTCCAAAAACATAACTTTGGCTTGTGATAAAAAATAACAATGCTATGACAAATCTAATATTCATAACTGTCCTACATTCTCGCCTTCCAAGGCTTTTCGGGTACTTGCAGGTCTTGATGCATAGCTCGGCAGAGCGTAAAGAGGTAATCGGATAGGCGATTGAGGTATTTTATCACAAGGTCGGCTACAAATTCATTTTCTTGCAAAGCAATGCACAGCCTTTCAGCTCGCCTACACACGCAACGCGCTACATGGGCAAAGGAAATGGACTGATGCCCGCCCGCCAAAATAAAATTGCGCAATTCAGGCAAGTTGCTTGTCATGCTGTCTATTTCGGTTTCGAGCAAAGTGATGTCTTCCTCCTTCAAGTCAGGAATTTTCATTTTCGACTTGTCGGGGTCAGAGGCGAGGGACGAGCCTATGGTAAATAAGCGGTCTTGTATCTCTTGCAAAATGCCTTGCCTACCCGCGTTCACAGGTTGGTCGCAGACCAAGCCAATGTACGAGTTCAGCTCGTCCACAGTGCCGTAGGTTTCTATGCGTAGGTGAGCCTTCGATACGCGAGTCCCGCCTATCAAACTTGTTTGCCCCGAATCGCCTGTTTTGGTGTATATTTTCATATCAAAGCCTAAATCGTTTGCAAATTTAAGTATTTGATTAGAGATAACCTAATATTTAACAGCTTTTTAGACTTGTTAATAGGATTATAGCCATATTTTTTATTACTTTTTCAACAAATTATATTCTTTTATTTGGTTCTTTCCTGCTATATGCTTCTGCCTATAGGCACTTTGGTTTATACAAAATTTGGTGGCATTCCCAAAAACTTTGTAGCGAAATATATAAAAAAGGTGTATATTAGCGCAAAAAATAATAGTATATGTTTACAAAAGAAACGCTTGGTAAGATATTATTCTTAGACATCGAAACCGTAAGAGGCAAGGATACCTACGAGGAACTCTCGGAGGGTATGCACAAAATGTGGGAACACAAAGCCGACAGCATCAAAATAAAAGAGGATACACCCGAAAATCCTTGGACTCCTGAAATGAAATACTTAGACCGTGCCGCCATTTTTGCCGAATTTGGGCGCGTGGTGTGTGTGAGTGTGGGCTATTTGCTTTGGGAGCAGGACGGACCGAAGATAAAAGTAAAGTCGTTTTGTGATGCAGACGAGGAAGTCTTGCTTCGCAGTTTCAAAGAAATGCTTGAACACCCCAAACTAAAGGGCTGGCAACTATGCGCCCACAACGGCAAAGAGTTCGACTTTCCGTATTTGTGCAGGCGTTTTTTGTTGAACCAAATCCCCTTGCCTACTGCCCTGAACACGCAAGGCAAAAAGCCGTGGGAAACGTCTTTTTTGGATAGTATGGAGATGTGGAAATTTGGCGACTACAAGAGCTACACGAAGCTCGAACTGCTGTGCGAGTCGTTTGGTATTCCTTCGCCCAAGTCCGACATGGACGGCAGTATGGTAGGCGAGGTTTTTTGGAATGACCAAGATTTGGACAGAATAGCGCGTTATTGCGAGGAAGACGTGATAGCCACTGCGCAACTCTTGCTTGCCTACAGTTGTATGCCTTTAGTGCCGTTAGATAGGATTGTGCGCTAATCGTGTTTAGATATTCCATTTTTTGAAAAATGGAATATCTGTGCTTTTACTGCTTTTTGGTGCGCAAATGAATATCCAAGATTTGAAAATTCTTGTTATCTGAACGTGGAGTAGCTACCCAAGATTTGCGATGCTCGCCTGCCCGCGAGTCTTCTATCACACCTATTTTCAAAGGCTGATGATGCGCTTGTTGGGGTTCGAAGTGGTGCGGTGTGTAAGAGGTATTTTCGAAAGAGGTTTTGCTTGCCTTCTCGTGTGAGGGGTGCAAGGGCGTAAGATAAATCTTGAGTGGATGTTCAAAATCGTGGGGAGCATGGTCGTGCAGAACTATGTGCAGGTGATAATAGTCGCTATGGTCAAACGTAATCGTGTCGCCCACGATAGGAATAAGCGAAGCTCGCCCCAAGAAGTCGGTACTGATGCGCTTGCCCTGATTCAATACAAAACGCGAAGATACCTTCACTTTTTTGATAACGGCATTGGTTTGCGCATCAAACACCAATACGTTCAGCGAGGCGTGGGTTTGCGCAAACGCGCCTACAGGCAAGACCAACAAGAAGAAGTACAAAAGTTTTTTCATAATACAAGCAAAACAACGTTACAAAATGTGCCTCATGGCATAGGCAAATATACACACAAATTGCAAAGAAGCAAAAAATGGTTGTAACTTTGTCCAAAATAACCTTATACATCAATCCATGAGTAATCTTGTAGAGGAGTTCAACGCATATCGTTCTGCTATGAACGAAAAAATCATGGGCGCGGACAACCTTGTGCTGAAACGCCTTTTCAACCTTGATACCCACGCCTATCAGGAGGGAAGCCTCTCGGTAGCCACCAAAGAAATGCTGGGTTTGGCGTGTTCGATGGTCTTGCGCTGTGATGACTGCATCAAGTATCACTTAGGCAAGTGCCACGAAGTAGGCGTAACGACTGCCCAAGTGTTCGAGGTGTTTGCCATTGCGAATATCGTAGGCGGTACTATAGTCATTCCTCACCTGCGCCGCGCTGTAGAGTTTTGGGAAGCCTTGCAACAATAAGCTTGCCTACAATAAACTCGCCTGCAAAGCGTTGGTAAGCAAAAGCACAATTAAAATAATTTTTTGTTTTTCACCTTTTACCCTTTCTTTTTTTTATGAAAAATGCACGTATTTTCATTGCGCTTTTGCCTTTGCTGTTTTTGCTAACAGCTTGCCCCTACTCTGCCGATTTTCCGCTTGATAAGCCTACCCAAAAGGTCGACTCTGGCTTGTTGGGCAAATGGGTAGAGCAAAGCGACTCGCCTAACGAAAACCCGAACTTCTTTGCTATCACAAAGGTTGATGCCAATACGTATCAGTTCGAAAAGAACGACTACAACAGCAACGACAAGAACTACACGAAGGAAATTCTAACGGGCTACTTCACGCCTGTAGGCAAGGTAATGTTCTTGAACCTGAAAAAGCAAGATGATGACAAGTTTTATTTCTACAAAGTAGAACTTACAGACAAGCAAAATTTTGTGATGCACGAGGTTACAGACAACATAGACGAGAAATTCGCTACTGCCAACGAACTCAAAGCCTTTTTCGATAAGCACAAAGATTTGAGCTTCTTCTACAACAAGGACGAGAAAAAATACAAAAAACAATAATGATAGCCGTTTTTATCGTATTCATTGCTGTAAGTGTAGCCATGCTGTATGCGATATGGTTTGTGCCACAAAATGGCAAAATGTTGTCCTTGCCTGAACAAATTGGCGCGTCTTGTTTTATCATGCTCTTTTTGGGGTTTGGCGTTTGGGGCGTGTATAGCTACTACATTTATGTACCCGCGCCTATCAAACCTCATCATTTGGCTGATAAAATTATCGTTTGGTATGATGCAGACAAAGATGGCAAAGTAAGACTCAAGCGCGAAACGTCTGTTATTCGTTGCGAAAGCGATATTTCGTGCAGGGTGTATGGTCGAAGCGAATTATTCAACAAGGCAGATGCAGACCGCGACTCGTTGGTTACCTTGCAAGAACTTACTACGTTGGTAGCGACCTTTGACAAAGACAAAGATGGTAAAATTGACTATGTTACAGAAATGAAAATCTTTAGCAAGCAATACCCACAATACAGCTCTAATGGCTTCCGCAAGGACGGGATACGCTTCAAAAAAGAGCCTTTGGTTGAATAAAAAAAAGACTGTTCTTGGCGGAACAGTCTTTTTATTGCCTATTGTGCAAAGTGCCAAGCACTTTTTATCTCTCTACCATTATTTTTTCAGCTATCCATTCCTTGCCTACCTGCATGTGCAAGAGGTGCAAACCTGAAGCAATGCCTTGCAAACGGAGGTATGCCTTGCCTGCTTCTACAGGCAAGACGCGCTGTAGGCAAGACTTCCCTTGCGCATCAAGCAACGTTACGGCTATTTCGGTAGCGGGATTGCCTTCGAGGGAAATGGTAAGCGCGTTTTTGGCAGGGTTCGGATAGACTTCTACCTTGCCTACTGACAAGCGAGGCACGACAGAGAGCGCAATATCACTGCCACGAATAGCAAACGTAAAAGGACTTACTGCGGAATTGTTCGCAATATTCACTGTGGCATTTCTGACCACTACGGACTGTGTGGGCGTATGGCTAATGGTAAAAGTGGTGCTTTGCCCAACAGCTAATGTAGTAGCGGGTTGCTGTGTGATACTGAAGGCGGAAGCATCTGCCCCTGTGAGGGTTACGCTTGTGATGTTCAGGGAAGCAGTACCCGCGTTCTCAATCGTGAAAGTGCGTGTAATGGGTGTATTCAGTGTCCAGTTCGCAAAATTGGTGTGATTGGTAGCAGAGGGTGTGGTACTGCCGCTGGTAATAGCGTTTCCATTGCCTTTTACGGCTATGGCAGGGGCTGATACATTTCCCAAACCTGTCAAGTTAATAATATAGGGGTTTTCATCACTATCATTGTTGGCAATGCTGATTTGAGCAGTGCGCGTGCCTACACCTGAAGGCGTAAAATTGATAGTGAAAGTAGCAGAACTGTTTGCATTGATAGTAGCAGGCAAGGTTTCTGTAACGGCGAAATCACTCGCATTTGTGCCACTTTTTGCGATTTTAGGATTGCCTGTGAGGTTCAAAACGGCACTACCTGTATTTTCAATCGTAAAAGTGATATTGCCACTACTTTGATTAACAGTAAGCGTCCCAAAATTGTAACTCCCTGCACTTGCGATGGAAGTGGTGTTTCGTTTTAGGTTAATTTCGGGGGAAGGAGTCGATGAAAATACATATACTGCTCCCGAACTAGAAGCACTGTTATTGGTTTGATTGCCATTGATTCCTGTGGCATTGCTTGCCTCCCCATAAGCCCCAACTATTACCGTTCCGTCTAAAATAGCCACCGAATACCCAAATCGGTCATACGTTCCTGTATTAGAGGCTTTGAGGTATGTCTGTTGTGTCCAAGTAGTCCCGTTTCGTACAAAGATGTAAACCGCCCCTGATTGCTCAATGCTATTATTCGTTTCATCTCCGTTGCTTCCTGTAGCATTGCTATCCTCTTCAGGAGCTCCCACTACTATTGTTTCTCCAGAAATAGCTACAGACCAACCAAACTCATCATCTACCTCTGTATTGGAGGCTTTGAGGTATGCCTGCTGTGTCCAAGTAGTTCCATTGCGTACAAAGACATAAACCGCGCCTGCATCAGTAGCACTGTTATTATTTGCTCCATTGATTCCCGTAGCATTGCTATCTTCTCCCCAAGCCCCCACTGCCAACGTTTCGCCAGACATAGCCACTGAACGCCCAAAGTAGTCGCCTGCCTCTGTATTGGAGGCTTTGAGATATGCTTGTTGTGACCAAGTAGTTCCATTGCGTATAAAGATATACACCGCGCCTGCATCAGTAGCACTATTGTTAGCTGTATTGCCGTTGATACCTGTAGCATTACTCGCCTCGCCATCAGCCCCCACTGCCAACGTTTCGCCAGACATAGCCACTGAACGCCCAAAGTAGTCGCCTGCCCCTGTATTAGAGGCTTTAAGATATGCTTGTTGTGTCCAAGTAGTTCCATTGCGCACAAAGACATAAACCGCACCCGCTTTCAAAAGGCTGTTATTAGTTTGGTTGCCATTAACTCCTGTGGCATTGCTTGCCTCTCTGTCCGCCCCTACTACCACCGTTTCCCCAGCAATAGCCACTGAAGTACCAAACATATCTTCTGCATTTGTGTTGGATGCTTTGAGGTACGCTTGTTGTGTCCAAGTAGTTCCGTTTCGTACAAAAACGTAAGCCGCACCAGCTTGATTAGCACTATTATCCGCCCCATTTCCATTAATTCCTGTAGCGTTGCTACGCTCTCCCCAAGCCCCTACTATTACTGTTTCGCCTAAAATAGCCACTGAAGCACCAAAGAAGTCACTTGTTCCTGTATTGGACGCTTTGAGGTATGCTTGTTGTGTCCACGTAGTCCCGTTGCGTACAAAAATATATGCCGCGCCTGAACCAATAACGCTATTATCAGCTTGGTTTCCATTAACTCCTGTGGCATTGCTACTCTCCTGAGGTGCCCCTACTACTATTGTTTCACCTGAAATAGCTACTGAATCGCCAAATGAGTCAGGCGAATTTGTATTCGAAGCTTTAATGTATGCCTGCTGTGTCCATGTGGGGTCTATCGTGATGGGATAAGTAGCGTTTGCCTCGGCTATGTAAAAATCTATGTAACCGTTGGTATAGCTCATAGAAGCATCTATTTCCTTGCCTGTAGCGTCCCATACTTTTAGTTTGTCATAGTGCAGAGTGGCATTGCCTTTTTGTAATTGCAAATGGTTATTTTGTAACGTTACGCACATATCGGTCTGCAATGTCATACGCAAATGTAGCGGGGTATTAGGCTTGCGTCCTTGTGGTGCATGTTGGAGGGAAAACCACTGCTCTAAGCCTTTTTTGTCATTCACCCACCATTCGCGGAGGTTAGTGTTCCATTGGTACGTAACTTTACTACCCGCTGTAGCTCCTAAGTCTTCTTGTTTTAATTCAACAGGTCTGTCAAGGTAGGCAAGTTTATCATAGCCTATGCCTTGCAATCGCATAGTTATTTGGTAGTCTGCTTGGTCGCAGTCGCGTGGAGTAAGGGTAGTGTTGCCATCTTTGTGGTAGGCTATTTGAAGTCCATGTGCAAGGTTGGCAGATGTATAACTTCTATCTTGTTGCTGGTAGGCTTTGTACTTGCTCATCTGCATTTGCTTTTGAATAGAAGCCCATTCAGAAGCTTGGAGTCCTGTAGGCGTTTCGCCTTGTTTGATTTGCTGGCTTTTGCTTTGCCCACTTGCCTGCCCGTAGGCAAGGAGTATCATTATCAGGCTCAAACTGTAGGCAAGCCAAGAAGCACTTACCCCACCGAATAGGCAGGCAAGGGCAGTTTTTGTGGTATTGTACCAATCGCGTATCATAAAATATTCGTTTTAATTTTTGCGAAAGTTAAGACTTTATTTTTACCTATGCAAGTCTTTTTTTAATTTTAAAAGCTATATATAACAGCCCCATTTGTACGTAAAAAAAACTCACGTTGCTTTTTATGTTGTGTAGGCAAGTCTATGAAAACGCCACAAGTTTGTGAAACCGTATGCTGTGCGTATGCGCCTTGCCTGCTTGGGTAGGCAAGGCACTTTTTTGTTCCTACAATATGACAACTTGCCTGTAAAACTGACAACTTACTTATAGCATCGCTATCCAATCCAACAAAATTTGATAACACTCGGCTACGTGAACATCTTTTTTCAAACTATCCAAAATGTTTTGGTGCATTTCCTTTGCGTATTCATCTTGTGCAAGCCACACCGCATCAGCTTGCAGGCTGTTTGCTTGTAGGGTAGGCAAGTCTTTTGCGAAGTCGACTTCTTGGGGCAGGTTAGCCTCTAAGTCCGCTCGCCATTTCAGAAAACCCTCTTTATCGATAGGAATTTGCTTGTAAACGTCTTGCTGTGCATCTTTGATTTTTCTAATGGCTTGCATGATTTTGTAAAGTCCATTCGAGGGAGTCATACGCCCCAAATGTTTTTGGCGCAAATCCTCAATGGGTATGAGAGGCAAAGGCACGAAAAGCACTTTTTTGTTTACAGTATCTGGTTTGAGGGCGTGAGGCGCATCACTTTCACGCATAAAATCCACTTCCGAGTCATCAATCATTTCAATATCAGGCTCCACGCCCACAAATTGCGCAGTGCGCCCATTCACCCTGTAGATTTTGATTTGCGTGATTTTGGCAAAGCCCGTTTTAGGGTTTTCTTTGTTGATAGGCACAATGCCCTGCCCCGTAGATTTGCCGTATGTTTTGCTACCCACGATAAGAGCGCGGTGATAGTCTTGCAAGGTAGAAGAAAAAATTTCAGAGGCTGAAGCACTGTTTCGGTTTATCATCACCACCATAGGCGCGTCAAACATTGTCCCACGATTGGGGTCTTTGATAATGGTCGGTTTGTTTTGGCGCGAGTTCACAATCATCAACGCCCCTTGGTCTATGAAAATACCCGCAAGTTCGTTGCCCTCGTCCATACTCCCGCCTCCATTATCTCGAATATCCATTATCAACCCTTCGATGCCTTCTTTTTTCATTTTGACGATAGCACTGCCCACATCACGCGCACAGCCTTGATAGAAGGCAGGGAGCGAAATATAGCCTATTTTTTTCTTGCCTTGTATCACAAAACATTTGATTGTATTTTCGTCTTGCCTCGTAACAGTTTTGGCAAGTTTTATTGTATCCGTTGCGCCATCTTTTTGTCGAAACACAAAAAAAGCCTTGCCTTTGTTGCTTTGCTCTATGACAGCGTAGGCTTCCTCTACTCCCGCGCCCACCAAGTCGATGGCTTCCTTGCCTTCCCACTGAATACTCAACAGCACATCTCCCACGTGCAGTTTGTTAGAGTTCCAAGCCGAACCGCCCGGTATGAGTTGGTCTATGACGATTTCGTCTTGTTCATTTTCCATCAAATTGATACCAAACGACAACCCTTGCGAGGTAAGCCCCGACATAAAGCCCTGTACGGAGGTAAGGTTCATGTAGTACGAATGAGGGTCGTAGCATATAGCCACTGCCAACAAGTAGCGGTTTGTGATATACTGCTCGAAGCCTTCAGCGTGTTCCAAAATGCGTTTTATCCTTCGCAATTCTGTTTTGCGGACTTGTGGCACAAAGGTAGGCAAGTCTGCCTTTTTTTCCTTTCCTTGTGCTTCGTAGCGCAGTAGGCAAGCATATTTTATCAAACGCTCTTGTATTTTATAACTTTCCTGCTCATTTGCCAAATGAAAAATCGTATCACGCTTGCCTTCCACTGCCACCAATGCCTCTTTTTTCGTGAAGTCTAAAGGCTTGTCTGTCATACGTTGTATGGCTTCTTGATGCGCCAAAAGCCTTTTTTTGTAAATAGGCAGGAAAGCCTGCAAGAAGGTAAGCTCGCCTTTTTGGTACTCGTCATCTAAGGACGTTTCGTATTGTTTCAGCAAGGCATATTCTTGTTGCGTAAGCAAAAGTCCTCGTGAGTCCACGATTTTGATAAACCGCCTAAAGACATCACGCGAAAAAGCGTCATCTATGGTTCTGGGGGCTATGTGGGTTTCTTCCAAAACCGTTTTTAGCCCTTTCAATTCATTTTGTGTATTTTGGGCAAACGCGCTTCCCGCCAACACACAGGCAAGGAGTAGTAGCAATGTTTTCATAACGTTTGATTAAATAAAAAGCCATTGCCTACACAGGGCAAGCAATGACTACAGTTTTCGCAATGACATTCAATTGTGTTATACTAAAATAATTCT
Source organism: Bacteroidota bacterium (assembly GCA_004292795.1). Lineage (GTDB taxonomy): Bacteria > Bacteroidota > Bacteroidia > Cytophagales > Microscillaceae > RDXI01. Next base: position 28,589 of record RDXI01000001.1, read on the forward strand.
TAACTTGCCTACAAAAATACCACAGAGGTACGAAGAACCACAGAGCTACACAAAGAACTTAGTGTTTCTTGGTGCTTCTCTGTATCTCCGTGTTAAGTTTTAGGCGCATCTTACATTTTATTTTGGTATTATTTCACTACAATTTTTTCGGGATTCTTGATTTGGGGCAAGTTCTTAAACACTTCTACTTTGCCATACACGAGGATAGTCTTGTCTTTCAGGGAGGCAAGGTCGAGTTCGTATTTTTCTTTGAAGTCGCCTATGGTAACCACCGTAAAAATGTGGTTCGGATAAGGCGCGCCTACGTTGATAAAGTTCGGCTTGCCTTCTTCGCGGGCTTCGCGGAAGCCTTTCACTTCGCATAGTACCCAAATGGTCTTGCCTACGTGCTGACCTGCATCTTTGGCAGGAATGGCGTTTTCTTGTGCTACTACCGCGCCCAAGCACAGCCAAAAACAAAAGACAGAAAAGAGAGTTTTCATAGTATAAACTTTTTTTTGCAAATTTAGAAAAAAATTACTTACGTTGTGCTATTCACACCAAATAATGCACGCCAAAACAATCTCGAAGCGCGAGTCTTTGTAACAAAACAAACGAAAAAGCTACCTATTCTGTATCAATTCTAATATCTAAAAAATTATCTTCTAAAAACATATATGGCAAAGAAAAAAAAGGGAGGTAGCCTATTGCGCAACCTGCTTATCCTTGTGGGCGTATTGGTCGTGGCAATGCTCATAGCCCGCTCTATGGGGTGGATAGGACAAGAGAAATTGTCAGAAGTATATCTCACTCCTTCTAAAACAACCGACATCACCGAACAAGTTACGGCTTCAGGCAAGATACAGCCCGAAACCCAAACCAAAGTAGGTTCTGAAATTTCAGGCGAGATTGTGGAATTGTTGGTAAAAGAGGGCGACTCTGTAGTAGCAGGGCAACTCTTGGCGCGTATTCGCCCCGACAATTTGATGAGTGCCGTTGATGCCGCCACTGCCAGCGTGAATGTAGGCAAGGCGAATTATTCGCAAGCGCAAGCCTCACTTGGGCAACGAAAATCGGAATTAGCACGCCTCGAAGCCGAATATCAGCGTAGCAAACGCTTGTTTGAGCAAAAAGTAGTGTCTGAAATAGAATACTTGACTGCCAAAACCAATTACGAAGTTTCCAAACAGCAAATAGCCGTAACAGAGCAAAGCATCGAGTCGGCACGCTACAGTATGCAGTCTTCGCAAGCGAACCTCAACCAAACCATGAACAACCTTTCGCGCTCTGAAATTTATGCACCCACAAGTGGCGTAGTATCAAAACTAAGCGTAGAAAAAGGCGAAAAAGTGGTGGGAACGGCACAAATGGCAGGTACGGAAATGTTGGTTATCGCCAATTTGAACTCTATGGAGGTGCAAGTAGATGTGAACGAAAACGACATCGTGAAGCTCAAAACAGGGCAAAAGGTGCAGATAGAAGTTGATGCTTACCTGAACCAAAACCGCAAATTTGAGGGCGTAGTAACCGAAATAGCCAATACTGCCAACGCCACTACTTCGTCTGATGCCGTAACGGAGTTTAAGGTTAAAATCCGTATTTTGAATGACTCTTACAAGGATTTGGTGGACAGCAAAAGCAAACTTTCGCCTTTCCGCCCGGGTATGAGTGCTTCGGTAAGCATCTTGACGAACAAAAAAGAAAAAGTTTTGACTGTTCTCTCTGCTTCGGTAACCACGCGCAAACGCGATGAAAAAATAGGCGAAAAAGAGGAGAAAAAAGTGGAAACCAACAACCCTAATGCCGTACAAGAGAAAAAGCCTAAAAAAGCCAACGACTTGCGCGAAATCGTATTCGTGTATGACGAAAAAACGGAAACAGTAACGGAGCGCGAAGTCAAAACAGGCATTAGCGACTACGAAAACATCGAAATCGTGTCGGGCTTGAAGGAAGGCGAGCAAGTGGTTACGGGACCTTTCTTACTTGTTTCAAAGCAGTTGAAGGACAAACAAAAGGTAAAAAAAGCAGAAGTCAAAAAAGATAAAAAATAGGTTCAAACGCTCAAAAGGAGCTTGTAGAAAGGGGAAACGTAACTGTTTGCCCTTTTTATTTTGCTTTTATCTTCAGAAATTTCGTGTATATTCTAAAAAAAACTTACATTTGCCTCTAAACTTCTATCTATCCATTATGAAAGTAGAACAAAAACTTTGGACTTCTGCTACAGGCTGGAAAACCCTCAAAGAAAACAGCGCGACAGCAGACTCGCAGATGATTATTGGCTTTGGGCAACGCGAAGTATTGGAAAACGAAGCACGTTTTGCCGAAATACGCGCCATGTATCCTTCAGCGCATATCGTCCTTGCCTCCACGTCAGGCGAGATTTTGGACACGCAAGTTACCGATGAGAGCATCTCGCTAACAGCTATCCGCCTCGACAAAACGGATTTGCGCGTGGCTCAAACGGATACACAGGGCAAAAATAGCACAGAAGTAGGCAAGGAGCTTGCCTCCCAATTTGACCAAAATGGTTTGAGGCATATTTTGGTTTTTTCTGAAGGTTCTACTATCAATGGCACAGACCTTGTGGAAGGTATGAGAGCTGTTTTGGGCGATAAAATCACCATTACGGGAGGTTTGGCAGGTGATGGCGTGGGTTTTGCTAAAACTGTAGTAGGCTTAGATGCTACTCCGCAACCTTTCAAAGTGGTTGGTATAGGCTTGTATGGCGACAATATCTCGATAGGTTTTGGCTCTTTTGGGGGCTGGGACCCGTTTGGTGCAGAACGACAAGTTACGAAATCGGAAGGCAATGTTTTGTATGAATTGGACGGCAAACCTGCTTTAGAGCTTTATAAAACCTACTTGGGCGATAAGTCTTCGGAACTACCCGCTTCGGCTTTGTTGTTTCCGCTTTGTATCATTGATGAAGAAGGGCAATCTCTTGTGCGCACTATCTTGACCATAGACGAAGCAAAACAATCTATGACTTTCGCAGGGGATATTCCGCAAGGTTGCAAGGTGCGTTTGATGAAATCGAACCACAATAAATTGGTAGAAGGTGCCTCGACAGCCACACAAAACAGCCTCGATGTCTTGGGAGGCGAGCCTGCTTTGGCTATCTTGGTAAGCTGTGTGGGCAGAAAATTGGTACTAAAACAACGAGTAGAGGAAGAAATAGAGGCAGTGCGTGAACTATTGGGCGAAGAAGCACACATCTTAGGGTTTTATTCGTATGGCGAACTCGCACCGCGTGATGGCAATACGGCTTGCTATCTACACAATCAAACCATGACCATTACATTGCTTAGCGAAAAATAAAATTGGATACTTTTTGGGTTATCTAATTTTTTATATTGGGGTGCAAATAAATAAAAATTATCCGCAAAAAAGCATGGTTTCTGAAATGTTGAAGGTCAAGCATAAGCTCCTTGCTCGACAAATAAAAAAAATGCTGGGTGAAAGCGAACTCGACAATCCGAAGATTGTCGAGTTCCTACACGTTATCAATGATACTTACCAAGAATTTGAGGAGGAGAGAGAGTTGATAGAGCGTTCTATGGAACTTAGTTCGTTGGAATTGACTGAATCATTGGAAACAATGCGACAGCAAAAAGCGGAACTTTCAGAAGCCTACGAGTCTTTGCGCTCTACACAAGTGCAGTTGGCAGAAACAGAACGCATAGCGGAAATGCGGGCAGAAATGCACCGCGCCATTGAGGAAAAAAATGGAGAATTGCTCGCCTCCGAAGAAGAACTAAGGCAAAAAAACGAGGAATTGCTCGCCTCCGAAGAGGAACTAAAGCAGAATATAGAGGAAATGCACTCCATACAAGAACGCCTACAAGAGCAAAAGGCTTTTCTCGAACAAACAGTCACAGAACTGAAAAACACCCAAAACCAGCTTATTCAATCCGAAAAAATGGCGGCATTGGGGCAGTTAGTAGCCAACATAGCCCACGAAATCAATACACCTTTGGGCGCGATAAGTTCGTCCATCAAGTACATTTACAACGGATTGCAAACGTCCATACCCGAACTTACCGTTTTTCTGAAAACGCTCTCGCCTACTGATTTGGTGCTTTTCCAGCAGTTTGTAACGGAGGCAAGCCAACAAACGCAAATTCTCTCCACGAGAGAAGAACGCCAAATAAAACGTGGACTGCGCGAACAGTTGGAAATCGAACAATTAGAAGATATAGATTGGGTGGCGGACACATTGGTTGATGCACGTATGCACGAAAAACTACAAGCCTACTTGCCTATCATACACAACACAAAAGCTCTTGACCTTGCCTACCGCCTTGCCTCCCTACAGCGAAGCGCGAACACGATACAAACCGCCACACAAAAAGTATCGAAAATTATTTTTGCCCTCAAAAATTTCTCGCGCCATGATGATAGTGATACCATGATAAGCGCGGACTTGCACGACACCCTCGAAACGGTTTTGACAATTTATCAAAATCATATCAAGCGAGGCATCGAAGTAGTGCGTCATTTTGAGCCTATTCCTGCTATGATGTGCTATCCTGACGAACTCATGCAAGTGTGGACAAATATTCTGCACAATGCCCTGCAAGCTATGGACAACAACGGCACTATCATCATCAGTACGCGCTTCGCAGTTGATGAGAAAAAAATTGTGGTCAGTTTGGCAGACACAGGCAAGGGTATTCCTGAAGCTATCCAAGATAAGATTTTCAATGCCTTTTTTACGACCAAAAAAATAGGCGAGGGAAGCGGACTCGGCTTAGACATTGCCCGCAAGATTGTTGAAAAACATCAAGGCAACATTTATTTTCAGAGCGAAGAAGGAAAAGGTACTACTTTTTTTGTAGAATTGCCGTTTGTGGAAGCCGTAGAAGAATAATATGCCCTATAAAGCCTTTAGTTTTGACCTTTGGAATACGCTCATAGTCAGCAATCCCGCTTTTAAGGGGGAGCAGGTAAGGCTGTTTGCTGATTTTTTGCAGTCCTCGCCTGATGCACTCGCGCCCCAACTTGCCTACTTGGACAAGGATTTGGATAAAAAAGCAGAAAAGAAAGGCGTGCAGACGAATTTTGCAGAGCGTTTGCGCTTATTAGCAATCAAACTTGCCTGCCCCTTGCCTACCGAAGACGAGTTACGCTTATTGGAAGACGAGCAGGAAAGGATTTTTTTGGCAAACTTGCCTACCCTAAGCGAACCCAACGTAGGCGAGTTGCTCCGACACTTGCACGAAGCAGGCAAGTTGTTGTTTTTGGTAAGCAATACGGGCTTTATTGCGGGTAAAACCTTACAACGTGCTATGCAAATGCTCGATATTGATGCGTATTGGCAGGCAAGGTTGTTTTCTGACGAAATAGGCTATAGCAAGCCCGATAAGCGTATTTTTGAACCTTTGTTCGAATTTGAGAACCTTTTGCCCGAAGATATCTTGCATATTGGCGACAATTTTCTCACAGATTATTACGGTGCAAGAAAAAACGGACTTTTTTCTTTTTTATATACGAAAAATTTACGTACTTTTGAACCCAAACATGACACTATACATTGTTTATGGGATTTACACAGGTTCATAGAGTAGCACTCTTTCAGCTTACCCGCGAAGCGAATATTATTTTTGACCACACAGGCAGGTTGTTTGATGCCTATGCTTACAGCCGTTTCAAGTACGGCTCTAAATATATGACCAAACATTATGCACAAAAACTGCAGACTTTGTTGCAACAAGAATTCCCGCATTTGTGGGATTTGCCTTCGCTTTGGCTTACTTCTTCCGCCTACAAATTTGTGGCGACTGCCTCACATGGATTAGCCGAAAATCTGTATCAACAATCGTTTGAACAACATTCATTTGCTACAAAATTTGTGAAAATTGGGCGCACTCGTTTGTTTCCTGCCGACTATGGCAACCTAAGCCAAGCAGAGCGCGAAGCCATCATGCAACAAGTAGATTTGCAATTTGAATTGGACTATCACCTGCCTCAACCCGAAGATTTGTTGATAATAGACGACATCAGAATCACAGGCGCACACGAAAACCGTTTGATTGAGTTCGCAGAGCGCGAAGGGTTTAAGCGTGTGTATTTTGCGTACATTGCCCAACTTTCGCCCAAAGCCGAACCGACTACGGAACATTGGCTCAATCATACGGCTATTCGAGATTTGCGCGACTTGTGGAATTTGTGGACAGAAGAAGGCTGTTTGCTCAATGCACGGATATGTAAGTTTTTGTTGAGTTACACGCATTTGAAGTCTTTGGCGCGTTTTGCTGATGCCTTGCCTACCGAACTAAGCACCCATATTGCCGAAGCTATGTGGCAAGATGGATATGCACACATGGATATGTACACCCAAAATTGGGAAATTTGGGAAAAGTATAAAATGCCTCAACACGAAACGCCTTTGCATAACTCGAAGCTACGAATTTTTGCTTAATAGAGAAAAACCTTGCCTGCTGTGCAGTAGGCAAGGTTTTTTATTCGTATTATTCAGTTGCAATACCCCTAAATGATACGCAAAATATTTGGCATTGCAATTTTTTTGTTGTATATTTGTGCAACAAAACCGTATTTTTTATGACTACTACACTTGAAATAACAGCCCAAGAGCAGATTGTTGAACAAATCAACAAAGCCAAAAAGGAGTTTGTTACTGATGGCTACACTATGTCGATAGGCGAAATTATCAGTATGTATCGCGATGGCGAGCTTGTGCTACATACGGATTTAGATAAAAATTTTGAATGGAATTTAACCAAACAAACAAGTTACATAGAGTCTATTTTTATAGGTTTTCCTTTGCCTGCCATACTCGTTTCTCAAGATGAGCAAGGACATTGGGAAGTTATAGACGGTTATCAACGCCTTTCTACAATTTTTCAATTTGTGGGTAAACTCAAAAATGCAAAAGGTATTGAACAAGTAGCCACCGCATTGGAAGCCGCTACTTTTTTGCCAGCTTTGAAAGACATGAGTTGGGAAAAATTGCCTATTGAATTGCAATTACGTTTTAGGAGAACGCCATTAGACTTTAAAATAATACGTGTATTTTCCAAGAGTATAGATAAACACGAGATTTTTAAACGTTTGAATGCGTAATATATGAATCAGCCTAAAACGTTATCATTGTTGTATGAATGCCTCGAAAAGGAATATGCATGGCGAATTACAGAACTATCAAATTTTAAAAGTACCGTTTTACTAACAAAGGGCAAGGCACAAGATGGGCTAATTCGGGCAGGCGTGGCATTGTTGTATGCACATTGGGAGGGATTTATAAAAAAAGTGGCTGATTTGTACTATGAATTTGTGTCTTATCAAAACTGTACTATAGGCGAGTTGAATGATTGTTTTGTAAGTATGGCTCTTAGGGCAGAAATGGAAACATTGGAAACGACCAAAAAACTAACCAAACATACCGAAGCTATCAAGGCTTTTTTCAATAGAGAAACTCAACAGGCTTCGTTCTTGCCTACAAGCCCTATCAAAACAAGCAACCTAAGATATGATGTATTTGAAGATGTTTGCCTTTTGATTGGGATTGATATGTCGGTCTTTCACCAAAGATATAGAGATAGAGGCTATCGCCAAGATATTGAAAGAACTATCAATAATGATTTGGTGGACAAGCGAAACTTTATAGCGCATGGCGAATATTTGCCTATCAAAGAAAAAGACTACAAAGAACTATATGAAATTATAGTAAACGGTTTTTTGTATATTTTCAAAGAATTAGTAATGGATAACGCTCAAAATAAAACCTATTTGAGATAACCATATACAAGTATTTTGAAAGTATGCTTTTGGAATTTGTAAGAAAAAACCTTGCCTGCTGTGCAGTAGGCAAGGTTTTTTGTTGTTATAGTTTGATGGTTACACCAAACTTGCCAGAGCTGAATTTGTTGCCACCACCTGCTTCGAGGTTCAAGCCAAATTTTTCGCTAAAGAAGTAACGTCCTCCAATTTGCGCACCCAAGCCCAAGCCCGAATTGTTGCTGTATCCGTTGTTTAGTCCGTCTCTGTAGCTCCAAGACACATAACCAACGTTTAACCCTGCATACAAATTCCATTCCTTAGGTATGTTGAGGATTTTGTTGAGGTGATAGTTACCATTGAAAGAAAAGCCCCAAATGCTTGCATCACCCGAATAGTAGTAGCCTTTCTTGCCACCCCATTTCCAATATTCTTTGTACTTTCGGTAAGAAACCTCACCGCCTAAAGTAATGTCGGGATGAACACCTACATCAAATCCACCATACACGGGTACGCCCCAATTGGAGAAACCAACACCTAAGTTGATTTGAGCCTTGCCTTTGGCAACAGGAGCTTGTGCGAAAGATGCACACGCCAAGAGAACGAAAAAGGTAGAAAAAAGGATTTTTCTCATGATTGTTTTGCTTTAGAGTTTTGAAACTCTATAACGAAGCATAGAAGCAATTATTTTACTAAACATATTTTTTTTCTTTTCTTGAAAAAAAAACGTGCTTTTTTTTGGATTGTTCAAAATGTGTGTTAAATTAGTGTTATGAAAAGGAAATGACCGAGTAATACAGGTAGGAAAGGCGTATGAATGTAGCAGTAAGTGCATTTTTGAATTTTATTGAGTTTGAGCAACAACACAGTCCTCACACTTGCGAAGCCTACAAAACTGACATGGAGCAGTTTGAAGATTTTTTAGTGGACTTTTGCCAATTTCCTCAAACTGAGCTTGCCTCCTACCACGAAATACGGGCTTGGATAGTGCATCTTGATACGCTGGGCATCGAGGCTCGCTCTATCAACCGCAAGATAGCAACCCTCAAATCCTTTTTTAAATTTTTGCTCAAACAAGGCTCTATAGCCACTAACCCCACGAAGCGCATCAAGCCACTGAAAACGCCCTATATCTCGCCTAACTTCATAGAGGAGGAGAAAATGTTGCGCCTTTTAGACCAATATCCCTTTGAAAATACTTTTGAAGGCAAACGCGCCCAAATTATTTTGGAGATTTTGTACGGCACAGGTATTCGCTTGGCGGAATTGTTGGCTCTGCGTCATCAAGACATTGATACGTACAACGGGGCTATTCGCGTAACAGGCAAGGGCGACAAACAGCGCATTATTCCTATTATGCGTCCTTTGTTGGCTTTGATTGCAGAATACGAAGCCTTGAAGCAAGACCGATTTGGGGCTTGCCTACCCGCAGAGGCATTGCTCGTTACCAATGCAGGCAAGCCTGCCTATCCGCTCCTTGTCTATAACACAGTGCGACAACATTTGGCTTGGGCAACTACACAAGACAAGCGAAGCCCGCACACGCTTAGGCATACTTTCGCTACGCATTTATTGAACAAAGGCGCGGACATCAACGCTATCAAAGATTTGTTGGGGCATACTTCGCTACAGGCTACGCAAGTCTATGTGCATAACAGCTTAGACCGCCTTCGAGAGGTTTTCGAACAAGCGCACCCCAAAGCCTAAACGTAGTTGTTTTTTTGAACTAAATAATTTCACTTTTAAACCCATATTTGTATGAAACTCGACATTCAATCTATCCATTTCGATGCTGACCAAAAACTGCTGGATTTTATCCAAAAGAAGTGCGACAAACTCGAAACATTCTTTGACCGCATCACGCATGGAGAGGTTTTTTTACGCTTAGAGAAAGGCGACCACAGCCGAGAGAATAAAGTGGTAGAAATTCGTTTGCACATACCCGGCACTACCATTTTCGCCACAGAGCAAAACACTTCCTTCGAAGCGGCTACGGACTTGGCAATGGAAGCCTTGCGCACACAACTTACCAGAGCCAAAGAAAAAATGAAAGACCATTAACAGCCTTCCCCTTGAAAGTGCAAACTTTCAAGGTTTTTTTTGCTATTTTTGTATGCTTTTTTACGTATATTTGCGAGAAACTAACCCATATCTGCCATGTCCACTACGCCCCTACATAATTCGCCCTTCGAAGAAATAGAAGCCAACATCAAAACGGTTTTTGAAGCCCAACGCGCCCACACGCAAAAGCTCAAAAATACCACTGCTTCGGAGCGCATAGCCAAGCTGAAGGCTCTTAAAAAATTGATTATCGAGAACAGAGAAGGACTGCAACAAGCCATTCACCAAGATTTTCGTAAATCGCCCACAGATACAGACCTAACGGAAGTCTTGCCTATTTTGTCGGGTATTTCGCACATTATCAAGCATTTAAGCACGTGGATGAAGCCTAAGCGCGTGGCTACGCCTATTACGGTTTTGGGCAGTTCGAGCAAAATCATCTATGAACCTAAGGGCGTGTGTTTGGTTATTTCGCCTTGGAATTATCCGTTTCAACTTACCTTCGACCCGCTTATTTATGCCATTGCTTCGGGCAATGCGGTTATTTTAAAGCCTTCGGAGCTTACGCCTCACACGTCTTTCTTTATGGAGCAACTGATAGGCAAGTTGTTTCCTCCTGAAGAAGTAGCCTTGTTCGAAGGAGATGCTCATGTGGCACAGGCTTTGTTGAAATTGCCGTTTGACCATATTTTCTTTACGGGCAGTCCTATGTTAGGCAAGGTCGTAATGCGTGCCGCCGCCGAGCATCTTACCTCCGTTACGTTGGAATTGGGAGGCAAGTCGCCTGTGATTATTGACGAAACGGCAGACATCAAAGACGCGGTAGAAAAAATCACGTGGGGCAAGTTTATCAACTGTGGGCAGACGTGCATCGCGCCTGACTATGTGCTGGTGCATAAAAACGTGCAGAAGGAATTTATGGAGGGTATGAAGGAATGTATCGCCAAGTTTTATGGCGAGGACGTGAGTAAATCGGCTGACTTTGCGCGTATTGTAAACCAACGTCATTTCTTGCGTATCAAAGGCTTGATAACACAAGCGGTAGAACAAGGCGCGAAAGTATTGGTAGGAGGCGAAATGCGCGAAAACGAAAATTACATCTCGCCTACTATCATGAGCCATGTGAACGACAGCATGAGCGTGATGCAAGAAGAAATTTTTGGTCCCGTTTTGCCTGTTATTCCTATAGAAAATATGGTCGAAGCTACGCAATATGTAGCCTCGAAAGCGAAGCCTTTGGCTTTGTATTTCTTTGGAAAGAACGAGCAGAATATGAACTATGTACTGCAACACAGCACCGCAGGCGGGACGTGCATCAACGACACGCTCACGCACATTGGCAATACGGATTTACGTTTTGGCGGTGTGAACAATAGCGGTATAGGTAAGACGCATGGACATTATGGCTTCCTTGCCTTCTCTAACGAAAGAGCGGTTTTGCATCAACGCATAGGGCTAACAACTATCAAATTATTGTACCCGCCCTACACGAAGCAAAAAGACCAACTCCTGCAGATGTTCAAAAAATTTGTATAAAACAAGCCTTTATTGGTATTTGCTTTTAAGGCTAATACTGTAGCGCACCCTTTCTAGGGTGCGGGGTGTCGATTGTTATGGACACACCCTAGAAAGGGTGTGCTACAAGGGCGTAAGTTAAGAATTATTTTACCAAAACATCAATAAAACAAAACACACGCCGTTTGGCGTGTGTTTTTGGGTAGGCAAGTTTATAACTTGCCTACATATTTTTTTCCAACTGTGCTATCAAAGCCTTGATGTCTTTGGGATAGGGTGCAGTGAAGGTATGCCATTCGTCATTCAAGAAATGAAAGCCCAATTCGTAGGCGTGCAGGGCGAAGCGCGAAATAAGTGGCTGTTCGTCTGTGTCTTTTTTGAGGTTGAATTTCTTTTTCAAATCCGACAAATAAATAGGCGTTCCGCCATAGCGCATATCATGCACTATAGAGGCTTTGAGCGTGGCAAGGTGTATGCGTATTTGGTGCATACGTCCTGTGAGGGGCTTACATTCGAGCAATGTGTGCCTTCTGTAGGGCTTGAGGGTATTGAAGTACGTTTGGGCAGGCTTGCCTACCTGATTGTCAATGATAACATAGCCCGCATTTTGGGGCAAAATGCCCTTATCCACCAATACATCTTTGAAGTCGTGCAATCCATCTACCACTGCATGATACAATTTCAACACTTTTCTTTTCTCGAATTGTATAGCCAAATGTCTGTAGGCTTCGGGGTTCTTGGCGATAGCCAACGCGCCTGATGTTTCGCGGTCAAGGCGGTGTGCTACTTGCGCATCAGGGCAATATTCGCGCACCATATCAATAATATTTTGCTTTCCTTCGTCTTTGCGGTCGTGTAGGGTAGAAACATGAGGCGGTTTATTGATAACGATATAGTCTTCGTTCTCGAACAGAATCAGGTCAGAAAAAGTAATTTTTTTCATAGAGAATAATAAATAAAGTGCAAAGATAGCTTTTTCGAATGAAAAAGCTATCTTTGCCCCATGTTAAACAGAACGCTCTCGCTTTTTTTGCTTGCCTGCTTATTCGTGCAATGTGGAAGTTTGCCACATTACGAAAAAAACTTTGACTTGCCTAACGGGAATTGGACTATCAAGAACGAATTGAAGTTCAAAATTCCTATAACAGACGCTTCACAACGCTACAACATAGCCTACAATTTGCGCAACACGCTCAAATATCCCTACTCCAATTTGTATGTTACGTACTACTTGGAGGACAGCAAAGGCAAGCTTATTTCGACAGAATTACAAAATATATCGCTCTTTGATGCCAAACGAGGCAAGCCTTTCGGAAGCGGTTTGGGCGACACTTTCACGCATCAGTTGCCTATTCCCTCTTTCCAAAAATACAAATTTCCGAAAGCGGATACTTATACCTTTCGCATAGTGCAATATATGCGACAAGACCCGCTACCGGGCATTTTGACAATGGGCATCAGGGTAGAAACAGAGTAATATGTTTACGGATTATTGGGTTATCGCGCAACTTTGGGCGCAGGGTTGCGCATTGGTCTTGCTGTTGTATGCAAGCTTTTTTGCAGTGCGTAGCCTTCGCTTTTGGGTAGGCGAGAGTGACTCTGCCTTACAAACCAACCTCGAAAGGCAAAACTACCTTATGAGTGCCATTATGCAAGTGGGGTTGTGGTTTCAAGCCTTGTCGTTGCTTATGTTCTTGCATACCGTAAACGAACACTTGCCTCCCCTCATCAAAGGGGCTATGTGTGCTACAGGCACGTTGGGCATCAATGCTTGGGGCTATCCTTTGTTGGGTTTGAAAAGTTTGGCTATTTTGGTTTATGCTATTTACTTGTTTATCAATTACTTAGACAATCAAGAACCCGCCTATCCGCTCACGCCTCACAAATATTGGTGGCTCTTTCCTGCCTTGCTGTTGGCGGTGTTAGATTTGTATGTGTTGGTGCAGTATTTTGCAGACATAAAGCCCGATTTGATAGCTACTTGTTGCAGTGTAGATTTTAGTGCTATGAATAGGACTCCCTATAGCATTGGGCAAGAAATTTTCTACAGGCAAGTTGCGTGGTGGGTTTGGACATTGAGTGCTTGCCTACTGTTCGCGGGTTGGGTAGGCAAGGTTTGGAAACGGCATCTTTGGCTTGCCTGCTTCGGGGCGTTGCTTGGCGTGGCGTATGTGGCGAGTGCTATTTATGTGTTGAAGTACCATTTTGTAAAGTACATCTACGGCTTGCCTTCCCACCTTTGCCTATTCGATATTTTTTGGGCGAAATATTATGCCATAGGCTATATTTTGTTTGGTGCATATTACACCCTTTTGTTGAGCTTGTTGGGCTATATCGTGCTACTTTCTCAACAAAAAAAACTTACACATTACCCCGTTTTTTTGGAAAAACGTTTGCGAAATATGCTCTTTTGGGGCTTATTGATAAGTTTTGCCACGCCTATTTTGTATGAATGGTGGAGTGGCTACGATTTTTAGTCTATAAAAATGAACAAAAAAAATAGTTTGGAATAATGATTGCTTAATTAAAAGACGTAATTTTGCACCCAATATTACACCACCCCCAATGCAAGTAATGTCAAAATCTCTATCTCATATTCTCTCCGCCATCTGCCTTGTTTGGGCTATGAGCGCGTGTAATAGCTCGGCTAATAAGGACACCAAGAATGTAGATAACACCAAAACCGAAGAAAAAGGTGTGGACGTTATCCCTTCTACGCTTGAAAATTTCGATGTAACCTATTACGGGCTTTACAAAGGGCAAAGGACGCAAATGAACCTGCGCCGTTATGGTTCAGCACTATCAGGCAACTGGTGGGTAGGCGACACAACCGAAGTGATGTTGAATGGCTCCCTCAAAGGCGAAACCAACGACTTCAGTCTTGAAGCTACCAATAAAAAAGGTACGCAAGTAGGGCAGTTGGTAGGCAAGTTTGATGCCAATGGTATGCTTCGTAGTATGTGGAAAACAGACAAAGACTCTTTGGCGATTGATTTTCTGCCTCTTGCTCGCAACGTGCAAGTGATGCGTGTGAGAACTGAAGACCTAAAACTGAACAAAAACAGCCAAAACGGAAAGCGTCAGATAACCATTTCATACCCACAATTATTGGGTATTTCTGACCCCGAAACACAAAAGCGTGTCAATTACTTCATAGACCAATATTTCAATGCTGACACTTGGGCAGACAGCCTCGAGAAAGGCAAAAACGAATTCAAAGAAGAAGTACGCCCCAATGATACGTATGTAAGCAAAGAATACATCAGCCTTTGCAAACATCATCACATAGACAAGAATGATGGCAATGCTATTTTTGATGACTCGCATGGCATTACTATCAACTACAAACGTGGCAAAATCTATGAACTACGCGACCTTTTCAAACCCAACGCGATTGATGCCCTGAACAAAGTTATCTTAGCTCGCATCAACAAATCTTGCGGAGGCGCACTCCCAAGCGAAGTTTTGGATAAATGCAAAGTGAAAGGCGAAGAAAAGAATTCATTTTCTATACTCCGAAACAGTGTTACTTTCCACCTCACAGAACGTTTGCCTAATGACTCAAGACGCGGTTGTGGCTATGTACGCATTGATTGCAAAGAACTTATAGATTTTATCAACCCAAGCGGGCCTTTGGCAGAACACTTGCCTCAGAAAAAATAAACGACATAATCCTCTCAATAACAGCAAGTTATCGGCTTGCTGTTATTTTTTTGGTCATAAAATAACCCCTGTTTTGCAGTTTTTTTTTATAAACTTGCTACTTTCTAATATAGTGCTTATTTTTACGAAAACAATCTTAACCTTGCTACCTGATTTTATGAGCAATATACAGAACATTACCGCCAATGTCGTAAAAATAGGCACTTCATCAGGAAGTGGCAGTGGCTTTTATCTCAAGAAACACGGCATTATTGTTACCAACAATCACGTGGTAGCAGGACACAAGATGGTTTCTATCGAAACCCAAAAACAAGACCGCTTTACGGCTAAAGTCGTATTCTTGAACCCCATTGTCGACCTTGCCTTCTTGCTCCCTTCGCGTCCTGTGGACGATATGCATGAACTGTTTATACAGCCCTCCAGCACGCTTCAACCTATGGACAGAGTGGCGGTGTTGGGTTTTCCGTATGGAATGCCTTTTACTATCACTGACGGCATCGTGTCTTCTGCCAAACAACTTATGAACGGCAGGCACTATATCCAAACTGACGCGGCAGTAAACCCCGGCAATTCAGGTGGTCCGCTTGTGAATTTGCGCGGAGAAATAGTAGGCGTTACTACAGCTAAATTTACCAATGCCGACAACGTAGGCTTTGCTATTTTGGCTGATGATTTGTTGGCTGACCTTGAGTCTTTTTCTGAAAATGTGGACTTGCAATTTTCTGTAAAATGCCCCTCTTGTTCGAGTTTGTTGTTCGAAAAAATGGAATATTGCAACAACTGCGGAGGCGAGATTGACCAAAATACGCTTTTCGAAGAACCCAAACAAACGCCCCTTGCTTTGTTTGTAGAAGATGGCTTAAGGCATTTGAACATTGACCCTGTGATTGCTCGAAATGGACACGATTATTGGGAATTTCATCAAGGAAGTTCGTTGGTGCGGATTTTTGTGTATAACAAAAATTACCTCTATACTGCAAGCCCGTTGGTAAAAATCCCTAAGAGCAACCTCGAGCCTGTGTATCGTTATATTTTGAGCCAACCTATCAAACCGTTTGTATTTGGGATATGGCAGGGTATGATTTACCTTTCCTACCGCGTCCACATGAGCGACATACATAGCAATTTGAAGGAAGACATACAGCGTAATATTGCGCAATTCGCCCAAAAAGCTGATGAATTAGACAATTATTTGATAGACACCTTCGGCTGTGAGCGTTCCGAATATTCAAAATTTTAAAGATAGCACACCCTTTCTTGGGTGTGTTTTTTTTGTGTATGGACTTTCAACCAAACTTGCCTACCTTTGCACCGCAAACGTTTTAGTTATATGAACATCGAGCAAAATCGTAACGAAGATATCAATAAACAACTTTCCTTCTTGCTACAATCCCGCCTCAACAAAATATATGAGGGTGGAGGCATCAAAAGGCAAGAAAAAGAGCGCGAAAAAGGCAAAATGACTGCCCGAGAACGCATAGCTTACCTGCTGGACGAGGGCGCACCACAGCTCGAAATAGGCGCGTTGGTGGGCTACGAAATGTACGAAGAAGAAGGCGGTTGTCCTTCGGGAGGCGTGATTGTGGTCTTGGGCTATGTGCAAGGCAGGCAATGCCTCGTGGTGGCAAATGATGCCACTGTAAAGTCTGGAGCTTGGTTTCCCATTACAGGCAAGAAAAACCTCCGCGCCCAAGAAATCGCTATGGAAAATAAATTGCCTGTAGTGTATTTGGTGGACAGCGCGGGCATTTTTCTTCCCTTGCAAGCAGATATTTTTGCTGACAAAGAACACTTTGGGCGTATGTTTCGCAACAATGCGCAAATGTCGGCTATGGGTATTCCGCAAATATCGGTTATCATGGGAAGTTGTGTAGCGGGTGGGGCTTACCTACCCATTATGTCTGATGAGGCGATGATTGTGGAAGGCACAGGCTCTATTTTCTTGGCGGGTCCTTTTCTTGTGAAAGCCTCTATAGGCGAGGACGTGGACGCAGAAACGCTGGGCGGTGCTACTACGCAATGCGAAATTTCGGGTGTTACGGACAACAAATACCCTGACGACCAATCGGCACTGCAGGCTGTGAAGAAAATTTTTGGGAAAATGGGCGACCGCCCCAAAGCTGGCTTCAACCGCATACAGCCCAAACTTCCCGCGTTAGACATGAACGAGATTTATCGTATCTTGCCTGAAGACCGCGTGAAGCCGTATGATATGCTCGAAATTTTGAAGCGTATGGTTGATGATTCTGAACTCGACCTTTATAAAGAAGGCTACGGCAAAAGTATCATTTGCGCCCGCGCAAGAATAGACGGCTGGGCGGTGGGCATAGTAGCCAATCAACGCATTATGGTCAAGTCCAAAAAAGGCGAAATGCAAATGGGAGGCGTGATATATTCGGACAGTGCCGACAAAGCGGCTCGTTTTATCATGGTCTGCAATCAAGAGCAAATCCCTTTGATTTTTTTGCATGATGTTACGGGTTTTATGGTAGGCAGTCGTTCAGAGCATGGAGGCATCATCAAAGATGGCGCGAAAATGGTAAGTGCTATGGCGAACTCGGTTGTACCCAAATTTACCTTTGTATTGGGCAATTCGTATGGTGCGGGCAATTATGCCATGTGTGGGCGTGCTTATGACCCTCGTTTTATGTACGCATGGACATCAGGGCGTATAGCGGTGATGAGTGGCAAGGCGGCGGCAAATACGCTTCTGCAAATCCAAGTGGCATCTATGAAAGCGAAAGGGCAAACTATCTCGCCTGAAGACCAAACAAAATTGCTCGAAGAAATTACCCAACGCTACGAAAACCAAACTTCGCCCTACTACGCGGCGGCTCGTCTGTGGATAGATGGCATCATTGACCCTTTGGAAACAAGGCGCGTCATATCAATGGGCATCGAGGCGGCAAACCACGCTCCTATAGAAAAAAGATACAATGTAGGCGTTATTCAAACCTAAAAACGTCTGAAAATATAGCTATAACCTAAGTTTGGTGTTATCACCAAACTTGGCGTTTTTAAGCTGTTTTATCCCTATTTGGTGTTCTTACAAAACTGTCCTCCACAAAAACTGTCAGAGAACCAAATATCAGAGCCGACTATTTATTTTTAGCAAAAAAACAAATTTGTATGTCTCCTTATTGGATTGCCTTTTTTGCTTCGTTTGCTATGCAAATTTGCTTTGGCATTACCAACACACTTTGGAAAAAACCTGTAGCAGTAATTACTCCTGCCTTAGTGATTTTGTATCGAAATAGTTTTACAACTTTGTTTTTGGGCTTCGCTACTTATTTTTTTAGCCCTCCGTTGGCTTGTTCTTGGAGCGATATAATGCAGGCTATTTTTATTTCGATGGTGTCTTTTTATGGTCTGTTTTTTTTCAATTATGCCAATCGTTTTGGAGAAATTACGCGAGTAGTACCTATTATCAATCTGAATGGTTTTGTGATGCCTTTTTTAATAGGTGTTTTTTATTTTCAAGAAACTATTTCAATAACAAAAGTGGGGATTTTATTAATGTCTTTTGTAGGCATTTTTTTACTTCAGAAGTGGGAAATAAATAAAAAAAATAGCCTTGATAAAGGTATTGTATTTGCACTTTTGGCAATGTTTTTTTGGGGAATAAGCTATCCATTTTTCGCCTTACCTGTGCGCAAAATGGGCAGTACATTTTTTGGATTTGTCTTAGAAGGAACAATTTTATGTATGAGTTTTATACATTTCTTACCTACCCTTGTACGTGAGGGCAGGCAAGCCTTCTTGCCTACAGGTCTAAGCAAAGTTTTCAAAACGATAGTTGTGATTGCAGTATTGGGTAGTTTGGGCGTATATTTTACCAACGTTTCGCTCTATCATTTGGATATTACATTTTTAATAATTTTGGGTGCATTTGGGCATATTTTGCCTATTGCTATAGCGCATTTTGTGCATCAAGAAAAACTAAACTTGCGCACCTATATAGGCGTTATTCTATTGATTATCAGTGTTTTAACAACTAATTTTTTACAAAAGTAATTATTTATTTTTATAATATGAAAATCCAATATCTTTAGCTATATTCTTAGCTACCTGATGATACCCTTCTTTTTCAGAAAGATACAACAAACGTAAATACAACTCTTCAATATCCCATAAAAGGTTTTGTTCATAAAATCCTTTTACTTTTTCTAAAAGTTTGTCATCAAAAATTGTACGTCCTATCATAACTTCTGCTATCATTTTTTCAGCTTCTAAAATTATTTTTTTAATATTTTCTTGTATGTTAGGATAGGGTCTTGTAAATTCCTCAATTCGTTTCAAAACTTCTTCTGCCTTGCCTGCCATATTCAAAGTTTGGCAAATAAGCGTTTCGTAAAACAAATATAACTCCATATCTTGCCTGTGATTTATTTGGGTAGGCAAGTTCATTTTTATATCGTAGGCGAGTTTATCTGTTTCTGCAAGCGTTGTTGTATCTATTTCTTTACCTATAAAAGCCTCATATTGACGCATATAAGCCCATCTGCGTGCTATAGGATAGGGGTGTATTTCGTTGGTAGGCTCTAAATTTTGTAATGCTTCGTAATGTTTTCGAGCAAGTTCTTGGTTGTTTTTTAGCAAATAGGTTTTTAATAAAACTGCGTGGCTAAATATTTTTGCTTCGTCATCTGTTTTATATTCTTGATAATGCGCCCAAGCCTCTGCTAGATTTGCTTTAGTAAGGTACTTAAAATTTGTAAAAATCTCAAAGAAGTAAGTTTGCGCATTTGTATTTTTTGCCCAAAATTGCCATACTTTTTCCGCTATTTCAGGATATTCGTAGGCAAGGTTATAGTTTATTTCCCAAAAATAAATAAAATTATTTCCTAAAGGTAAATTGTAAAAAACTTCAAGTGCTTTCATATCATTTTGTTGATAGCATTTTTGTAATACCAACCGAATTAAATTATCTCTAAATCCAAATAATTTAACGTTTGTGCCGTATTTTTGAATAATGTAATCAAAACATTCTGCATTATTTCTACCTTTTATCAAATACTCAAAAACCAAATACTCTAATATACTCATGTGGCTTATATCCACATAATTTATTGTTTGTGTGCCATACGTCTTTATATTTACTTTTGTAAGTATGCCACTATTCAAAAGCTCTTGATACGCTTTGTGATACATACTTTTGACTTTGTCTATTTTATATTTATTTTTTAATTCCTTTTCTTCTACACCTATTTTCATATTTTCAAAATAGGTTATTTCTTGTAAAATAAAACCTATTATATCTCTTTTTTCTTTATCTGAACCAATAAAATGTGTTACAAATAGCTCAATAAGTTGTAATTGGTTCTTGGATGTTATTTCTTTCCCACTTTCTATAAAAACTTGAATAAAAAAGCGCAAGTACAAAGGCGTTTGTAGCATTTGGTGCATATAGACCGAAATATCAAAAGGATTACACAAAGTTGGTATGTTATTTTTTAATATTTCAAATACTTCATTTGTATCTAATTTATTCATTTGTATTTCTTGGTAGGCAAGCGCATTATCAAAGTATTTTTTATAGGCTTTCCATACTACAGAGCGCGAGGTAAAAATGAATTTGAGCCAAGCAGGTTTTCCACACCTATTGTAATGCCCTATAAAAAAATTGGCAACATTGGCTATCTTGTCAGGGCTGTAGGTAAGTTCATCTAAAGCGTCCAAGATTATGATAACTTTTTCGTTGTTTAGAGGGTTTAAGTGTGGCAAATATTCAAAAAAGTGCCTTTCAGTGTTTTTTGTAGGCAAGGTATATACAATATCTTGCGGGTTTTGTTGTGTATAGGCACTTACCCACTGCGCTATGGCGGTAGATTTGCCCAAACCACCCTCGCCTACAATGGCTAAAACAGGTGCGTCTGCCATCAAAAAACTGTTAATTTTTTCTTGCAAAACAACACAAGGCAAGGTTTCTTTAATACCTCTAGCATTTTGTAAGTAGGCAAGTGTCTGTGTAGTAATCTTTTCCGCTTCTTCTTGTTTCGTTTTCCAAAGCGTTGATTTACAGCTTTTTGTACCATTGTGCATATTCTCGAAATCAAAATAGCCATAAGTATTTTGTTTAACAAAATCTAACAAAACATTCAAATTTGAAGCACTAAGCGACTCTTTTTCTTTAAAAAAACGCCTTAAAGTTGTCTGCTCTATTCTGATATTGAGAGCTATTTCTATCTCTTTTTCGAGTTGGAGGTACTTTGTCATGATAGTTGGAGATGTGATTTTAGCCTAAAAACCCACACTTTTTTTTTGCATTTGCTTTTCCTTTTCTTTTCAAAAACCGCGTGCTTACTTTGCATCACAAAAATACTTTGTTTCACTTAAAAAAGCAAGTTTTATGAACATCGACAAATTGCAGGGTTTCGTTGACCACTACAAAAACAATCCAACTTATTGTTGCCTTGACCTTGAGGCGCATTTGTGGTATTTTCGCCAAATGACTTTGGACGAAGCCATCAAAACAGCCTCTATCTCAAGAGATGCTGACAACAAACGCTTTTCGCATCAACGAATGTTAGCCGAAAAAAGCCTACAATCACAAGCTACTGTGTTGTCTTCTAAGATAAACGAGATAAAAAAATGTCAAGAAGAAGGCGGGTTTCATGCGCTCTACGAATTGGTAAAACAAGCAAGAGTATCAGGTGTTGGCGCACTCACTTGTTACGACATTGCTCTACGAATTGGAGCTAATCTCAACATCTATCCTGTGTATGTGTATTTGCACGCAGGAGTAATTGACGGAGCGGTAAACATTCGCGCTATGAAAGAAGGCGAACAGAAACCCTATCTAACCATCGATGAATTACCTCCTATTTTGACTCAGTTACGCCCTCATGAAATAGAGGATTTTCTTTGTATTTTCAAAAAACATTTTCTTGAACTCTTTTAACCCCACTCCAAAAACATGAAAAAAACACGCCTAATCCTTGCTTGCCTACTCTTGGTAGTAGGTATTTTGTACTTGTCTGCTTGTGGCGGGAAAACCGAAAAACAAGCCAAAAGCGTAACTGTAAAACCCAAAACTACTGCTGTGAAAGGTGATTTGGGCGATTATTTTGAAGTCGTAGAACGCGATTATCAAATCAAAACAGACCCTAAGTCTTTCATGAGTTATGCTGTTATTTCAGTAGAAGTAAAGCGCACAGACAAAGATTTTACCTTTCCTACTGACAAAATAAACCCTTTTGGTACAAATGGGAGCGAAGATTACCATGTCGGTTTTGGTATTGAAATCTTTGGCGAAAACGAACCTGAAGTTATCAAAAATGCAAATGCGGGAGGTATGAGCGGACCCTATAGTGCAGATGATGTTACTGGCTTGATGAAACTGAAGAAAGGCGAAACAGGTTTTATTCGTTGGTCTGTTGAGGAAGATAAACTTGACAAACTTAAAACTTTTCAACTATCCTCTGCCCTCGAAAAATCTACAAGAACCGCAAATAATGGTAATAATGCAAACTCAAGCCAAGAAAAAAGCGAAGCTGTAGAAAGTGATAATTCAGGCGGTGCAAATTGGGATTCTGCGCTTGATAGTTATGAGGAATACACAGACAAGTACATCGAACTGTTGAAAAAATCAAAAAATGGAGATGCTTCTGCTCTTATGGAATATGCTTCATTTTTGCAAAAAGCTCAAGACGCACAAACTAAACTTAGCAAAGCGGGTAATGACTTATCTACTACTCAAATGGCACGCTTTACGCAAATACAAACGAAATTGCTAAAGTCCGCACAAGAAATAATCAAATAGATTTTTATTTTTCAACCCCAAAACACGCCGAAAGCGTGTTTTTTTGTTTGGGTAGGCAAGTTGCGAAATTGAGGGAAATAGTTTAATTTTGGGTTAAAATATTTTCACAAGAAGCCTATCTACGTATGTTCTTTCAAAGTTACGACAAAATAGCAGAGCGGTTGGAGG
>RDXI01000105.1 GCA_004292795.1 Bacteroidota bacterium
TTCATAGACCGCTTCAATCAGGGACTTATCAGTGAGGAAGGCGTACTCAATTTTTTCTTCGATGACCTCATCGTCAAAGATGAAGCAAGTGCGGGGGCTGTGAGCATGATAAAATTTTACGATTATGTCAAATCGCCCGAAGCGGTAAAGCGGGATTTTTTAGCGTTGGAAAAAATTAAAAAAGTTGCATACTTTCCCGGGAAATCAGGGTCAAATTTGAAAACCAAAATGAACTTATTGCTTCAGCTCTTGCAAGATGAAACAAGGTTCAATCGAGTATTGATTTTTGCACGCACACGCACCATTGCGAACAATATTTTCAAATACCTTACGCGCAAATTTGCAGAAGAAACTATCCGCGTCATTCACGCCAACAAAGCCCAAAATGCCCGTATCAATGCTATGGAAGCCTTCAAAGCAGGCGAGGTACGCATCATGGTTGCTACTGACGTAGTGTCGCGTGGCATTGATGTTTCGTTGGTTTCTCACGTTATCAATTTTGATGTGCCGTTGATTTATGAAGACTATGTGCATAGGATTGGGCGCACAGGCAGGGCATTGCAAACAGGCGAGGCTATCACTTTTGTTACTATAGCTGAAAAGTATCACGTAGGCAAGATTGAGGGTATCATCAGGCAAACTATCCCGATTGCAGACTTGCCTGCTGACTTGGATATTACAGAAACGCCTTTTGTAGAAAGTCAAGCGATGCTTCGTGAGATAGACGACCAACGCAAAATAGCAGACCCCACCTTCAAGGGCGCGTTCCACGAAAAGAAAAGCGTGCCTACGAAGAAAAAGAGAAAACCACGCCCCAAAGTAGATCCGCGTTCACGCGCTTGGAAACTCAAAAGAAAGCGATAAGCATAAACGGCAAGAATTTTGTAAAAACTTTCGGTGGTGGTAAAGATGTAATACTCTTGTTTGCATAGCGTAGGGGTTGCAACCCCTACGCTACGGATAACTACCAAACTTTCATATAACCTTGAGTTCTTTAATCGTTATGAAAAAAATAATTTTGTGTGCTGTAGCCATTTTGTTGGTGTTGAGCGAAGCCTCCGCCCAAAACTCGCGTACTCGTGGCAAAAAAGGCAAATACCAAGCGAAACACTGCCAAATCATAGGCATAGGAGGCAATTATGCCTTGCCTACCGCTACAGGCTTCGATGATATGTTGAAGGAATTTAACCAAAAATACGCCACCACAAGCGGAACATTTACCACCGCTACGCCTTTTATGGGCGGTTCGTTGCTCTATACAAGCTATGGCAATCATGGCGAGTCGAGGGCGAAAATGTGGTATGAGTTTGGGCTACACGGTATGCTTCGCACTATGCAAGCTACGGAAAAAATAAGCCAAAAAGCGAACAAAATAGACCAACAAATTTATGATGTCCATGTCGGCATTGGCGCATTGCCCGTTCAAACCAAAAGTTTTGACCTCGCGCTTGCACTCACAGGCGAGGGCGGAGTCTTGCGCACACAAGCCAATGGCACGAACTCGACACAACTTGCCTACAGCCTAAGCCAAGACGATTTTTTCTTCTCGGCTACAGCGCAAATGCCTATTTACATTTATTTTGGCGAGCATATTTCGTTAGGCATACGCCCCTATTATCAATTCCAACTCAATAGTTTGAGCTTCAAGGGCATACGCAACGTGATGAATTTTGACGCGGTTTCAGGCTTGCCTACCCAAGACAAAGACATTACGCTCTCCAAATTCTCGAATTATGGCGTATTTGCACATATCAACATAGCCTTCCAAAAAGTGAAGGATATTAGGCGATAAGTGCATAGTCAAAATTAGTTTTAGACAGGATTAACAAGATTTTCAGGATTTTTAAGGTTGTAAAAAGTTGTCAATCAATATGTTAATCGTTATTTTAGTATGATTTTGCTAATGTACTTGATTATCCGTTAAATAAAACCGTTTTCTACCAAAAAATAATTTGTATGATTTCTTTTTTCAAATATCAAGGCACAGGCAACGACTTTGTGATGATAGATGACCGAAGTATGTCCTTTCCTGCCCAAGACCGCGCTTATATAGCCCGTTTGTGCGACCGCCGTTTTGGAGTAGGGGCAGATGGCTTGATACTCATTCAGCACGCAGAAGGCTATGATTTTCGAATGGTCTATTTCAATGCTGACGGAGGCGAGGGTTCGATGTGTGGCAATGGTGGCAGATGCACAGTGCGTTTTGCGCAACAACTTGGCATTATCGAAACACAAACCCGCTTTATAGCCGTAGATGGCGAACACGAAGCCCGCATCGAAGGCGAGCGCATTTACTTGAAAATGCAAGACGTACAAGACATCGAGCCTACTTCAGAATACATTTTCTTGAATACAGGCTCGCCTCATACTGTTACGTTTGTAAGAGATTTGGCAAACTTCGATGTTACTACGGCAGGCAAGGCAATCCGCTACAATGCCCGTTTTGCCGAAAAAGGCACTAACGTCAATTTTGTAGAAAAAGTAGGCGAGCAGACCATCTTTGTACGTACTTATGAGCGTGGCGTGGAAGCAGAAACCTATTCTTGTGGCACAGGCGTTACCGCTTGCGCCCTCGTGTCTTGCCTGCAACAAGGCATCGCAAGCCCCATCAACATCAAAACCTTAGGAGGCGATTTGCAGGTAAGTTTCGAATCAGCAGGCAAGAGCGGTTTTCGTAATATCTACTTAGCGGGACCCGCCGAAAAAGTATTCGAAGGCACGATTTAAAGATTAACGCTAAAAAAACCGCTTAAAACTTTTGGGGCAGTCTTTTTTGTTGTACCTTTGCACAAATTTCAAAATAATCTTAAAAAACCACTTAAAATTATATGGCTGGTAATCGTACCTTCACTATGATAAAGCCTGACGCAACTGCCGCAGGCAACGCAGGAGCTATCCTCAAAATGATTGAAGAAGCTGGCTTCCGTATCGTAGCTATCAAAAAAACCAAACTTACTCCTGAATTGGCAGGCAAGTTTTATGAAGTACACAAAGAACGCGGTTTCTATGGCGAACTTTGCGCTTATATGTCGTCTGGTGCTATCTTCCCTGCTATCCTTGAGAAAGACAACGCAGTAGAAGACTTCCGCAAATTGATTGGCGCAACCAACCCCGCTAATGCAGAACCCGGTACTATCCGCGCTCTTTTCGCAAAATCTATCGAAGCAAATGCTATTCATGGCTCTGACTCTGACGAGAACGCGGCTATCGAAGGTGCGTTTTTCTTCGCAGAAACAGAACGTTTCTAAGCTTAAGATATACCACAACATAGAAGACTCTCTTTTTTGCAAAGGAGAGTCTTTTGTATGCAAGTGTTCAAACAAATTGAAATTTATTAAAGGTATATGCCAACGGTAGAGCAGTCTTGTCGAGTGAGATGCGTTAGAGGTTCGAATCCTTTTGCCTTTACAAAAACTTCAGCCTTTGGCTGAAGTTTTGCCCTTATAAAAAAACTTCAGCGCAGGGCTGAAGTTTTGGCTTTTACACATTTATCTTAAAACCTATTACCAACACATCATCAGTTTGTTCGTTGTGTGTGTGGTAGTTTTTCCAATTTTCGAAGGTCTTATCCAACATATCAAACTGTTCTTCGAAAGGCTTTTGATGAATTTCGAATAACATATTACGCAACTTAGGAGTCATAAATTTGCGGTTATCAGGTCCGCCAAATTGGTCAGGGTAGCCATCAGAATACATATACACTGTAGTAGGTCTGTCTAATTTTACGGTGTGTTTCGTAAAAATGCGTTGGTCTTCGCGTTGGTCGCCTCCTATGGGGTGTTTGTCGCCTTTTATTTGCGTCATTTCCGTGTCGCCTTCTTGCACATATACTACAGGGTTTTTTGCTCCTGCACACTCCATTATTTTCCTGTAGGGGTCTATGGTACAAATTGCCATATCCATACCATCACGGTTCAAGGTTTCGGCTTGTTTCAGTGCAGACCTTACTCGAAGGTGCAGTTTATTCAAAATAACATCAGGCGAGGTGATACCGTCCATGTTGATAATTTGGTTCAGTTGCGAGTCGCCTATCATACTCATGAACGCACCCGGCACGCCATGCCCTGTGCAGTCTATAGCCGAAATGATAATCTTGCCATCTTTTTCGCCAAACCAATAAAAATCACCTGACACAATGTCGCGTGGTTTGAACAAAATAAATAATTGTGGCACAATGCGCTGTATCTTGTCCACATCAGGCAACATAGAGTCTTGAATACGAAAAGCGTAGTTGATGCTTGCCGTGATGTCTTCGTTCTTCTTGGCTATGATTTTGCTTTGTGCCACTACTTCGGCAGTACGCGCAATCACTTTGTCTTCCAACGATTGGCGCAAGGCTTCTATCTCTATGATGTCGGCATAAGAGCGCAAGCCCGTTGTAAGCGTAGTGAACAGTTTTTTATCAGTAAGTTCTGTTTTGTTCTTATAGTCGTTGATGTCGTATTTCAGAATAACCTCGTCTTCTGGAGCTTGTCCTGGCTGTCCTGTGCGCAAAATAATGCGTACAAAATGGTTTTGTATCCCATCGCGTATGCGCTCCACCGTTTCCAAACCCGCATGATTATGCTCCATAACTACGTCAAGCAATATCAAAGCAATATCAGGATTTTCTACCAAAATATCTACAGCTTGCTTGCCTGTGTAGGCATTGAAGAATTGAAGTTTTTTGCCCTTGTAGGTATAATCCATGAGTGCGAACCTCGTAACTGTATGCACCTCTTCCTCATCATCAGCAATCAACACCTTCCATTTGTCTGTCGAAACGGGTACATGAAAAGTACGTGCTACTTGTTCTGTAGGTTCTTTTTCAGACAAGGTAGCCTCTGTATTATCGTGTGCAGAGGTTGATTCTTCGTCTGCAAATATAAAAAGTTCGTCTTCGTGGTTTGACATTTGATTTGTAAAAGATAATGTTGGTAAAAAGATAATAGGCAGTAATTAGCGCGTAGTTTGTTCGAAGCTGTATTATTTCTTGTACCAAGTTTGGGTTCGGTAGAACATACCCCAATACCCGCGCACTTTCAAGTCTTTGCCTTCTAACCAAATCTTGCAGGAATATTCTTTGCCATTTTCGGGGTCAAGGATATAGCCACCGCTCAACGTGCCACTGCTCAAGGTCATTTCGCGGATAACAGTCAAGCCCACTACTTTTTGGTTTTTGCGGTCGCCTGGACATTTTTCGCAAACAACGTCTTGATTTGTGTCAGGGTCAAGCAATTTGCGCACTTTGCCATAATACTTGCCGTTTTTGGCTTCGTATATTTCTATGATAGAGCGTGCCTTGCCTGTGTTATCATCAACGGTTTTCCACTCTCCTACTATCTGCGCGTAGGCAAGCGAGCTTGTGAACATACAAGCAAAAATCAGGCAAAATGTATAAGTGAGGGTACGGAACATGGGTTTTTAGGGTGTGAGTTCTAACAATAATACGGGATTTTCATCAAATAATTTTTGCAAAGATAGGGAAAGTTTTGCTTTTTGTTGTATCATTTCCAGCCAAACTGTAGGGTGTTCTTGTTCTTTGAAGTCTTTTTTGAGTTGTTCGAGCAATTTTTCGCGTGAATCTACAAAAGGGAGCGTTTTGTCTAAGGCAGGTTTTGCCTTTGTGATAGCCTCTATTTCTTCAAAACTTTGTGCCTTGCCTACCCTGACTATCTCCTCAAAACGATTGGCAAAATCTTTAAAAGCACTTTCTCTATATCTCACAAGGGTATCTCTTTCGTCAAGTTGCAAAATGTCTAAAGTGCATACTGCTTTGGCAAATTCGCGTGTATTGGGTTTTGCTTTGGGATAAAACCTACAATCGTCTAAGTCTAATTCCAAAAAGTCTAACGGATTTTCTTTGCGCAAGTGTATGAAAGCTATCTCTTTCGCAGGGGGTTCTGTTCCTCTTTCTACGCGCTCTGTTTGGTGTGATTGGGCAGGGTTGAAAATGTCTATCTTATCCGATTTATAGGTTGTATTGCAGTGTTTGCAGGCAAGGAGATAATTTTCCCAAACAAAGGCTTCTTCTGGAAAAAGCGATTTAGGCAAGATATGTTCGATGTCTGATGCCTCGTTTTGTTCGCAATAATTGCACAAACCCACACCTACACACATAGTTGTTAAGGTTGTTTTGATAGTGCTAAAAGTTTCCTTGTCTATGTCTGTTTCAGTTTTATCCTCCCATAAATCACTTACCTTTTTTGTTCTCTCTTTGAAGGTTGTTTTAGCATTTACCTTGCTTTGCAATTTCTGTAACCTATCTTGCGCCTTAGTAGGCAAGGTTTTATCAATTAGTTTCAACATGGGTGTGAAAAATACGTTTGAGTTCTGTTAATTCGGTAGTTTCCGCTGTACTGAGTGCGTGTCCGTAGCGTTTTTTGTAGGCAAGTTCTTTGTATCTTGCCTGCTTTTGCTTGCCTTCCCTGCCCCGCGTGATGTATTCCGTACCAAACACTCCCGTATCAAACGCATCTAAAATATCGCCATACACCAACTTATCTTGGGTTTCTTTGTCAAGTTTTTGTATTTTCTCGGCTGTGTTTGGGGTAGGCAATTTCCAAATAGTGCCTTTTTCGGTGGCTCGGCATATAAAAGGGCTATGCGTGGTAACGATAAACTGCAATTTAGGAAAGTGCTTCGTGAACCATTGCCCTACTTTGGTTTGCCAAGTGGGGTGTAGGTGCGTATCTATTTCATCAATCAAAACCACACCTTCGACCTCAATCGTCAAAATTTCAGATGTTGTTTCAGGAAAAACTATTTCTACGCCATAGCAATCAATCAACTGCCTAATGAGTTCGAGGGTAAGGCTCAAAATAGACCTATAGCCATCACTCATTTGCACAATTTTTACCAAATTTTGGTAGGCATCTGAAAAAACAGCTTCTCCATCAGTGTCTATAGCTTCGAACCTTGCCTGAAAGGGTAAAAAATCAGGTTGATTAACAAATTGTTTGAGTTTGTCTAATATGATAGCTTCTTGTGATGTTTTCTGTGTTTCTTGCGCTTTGCTACGTTTATAATCCAAATCCTTCAACCAACTCAAGGCTTCAGGCAAGGCTACATCTTCACCGAAAACGCTTAGATGCGCTCCCGCTTTAGGCGCGGAATAGAATATTTTATTCCATTCTGGATTACCGCCACGAAAACGCCTAAAGGGTCCATAACCTGCCGAAAACCAACCTTTACCGTTGCTCCAATTAAAGTTTTCAGGTTTTGGCGATATGCCTACATTGGTTTTGAGAGATGGTTTGTCATTGCCATTTTTGAAAATTATAAACTCATTTACAATTTGGTTTTTGGAAGCGGGTGGAGTTCTACTACCCGAACCATCTGTTTTACTTTGACGAAGATACAGTTTGATTTTACCTTCCTGTTGTCCTTGCTTGAGCCAATCTATCCAACTTGGTTGCGTATAGCCTATTTGGTCAGGACCTATCAAAGTAGCCGAAATACATCGTACAATGGTCGACTTGCCTGCCCCATTCGAGCCGAGCAAGACGTGCCAGCCTGCTTCCTCGCCTGCAGGAAATTCTATAACCAAATGTTCGATAGAACGAATGTTCGATATTTCTACTTTTTGTAAATACATATTGATATTAGCCTAATCCTCATCTTCGAGGTCTTTCTTTCTCAAGAGTTGCATTTTGGCACAGTCCAATTCTACACTCACATCTTCGGGTTTGTCAAAAGCTCCTTTGGGATATTTTTGAGAGAGAACGGGGTCATTGTAGAGCTTTGCAAAGAATTTGCCCCAAACAGGCAAGGCAAGCACAGCACCCTGACCATACGCCATGTTATAAAAGCGCGTAGCGCGTGTATCTCCGCCTATCCAAACCGTAGCTGTTAAGTTCGATGTACTTCCTGCAAACACTGCATCAGCATTTTTCTGTGTCGTACCTGTTTTTGCCAAAATCTCGTTGTCTTTTGTGATGCCAAAAGAATGTAAACCTGCTGAAGTTCCACCCGCTTCTAAGGAACTTTTGAGCATGTGTATCATTTGATAGGCTACATCTGCACTAATAGGGCGTGTGTATTTGGGTGGAAATTCTGCCAAAGTATTGCCATAGCGGTCTTCTATGCGCGTTACAAAAGAAGGCTCGGGGCGTTTGCCCAAATTCACAAAGGTTGTATAAACATTGGTTAGCTCAAGCAAGTTTACATCACTTGTGCCTAAACATATCGCGGCTGTCGTGTCTGCAAAGGGTGATTTTATACCTAAACTCCTTGCATATTCTACGGTTAGGCGAGGTCCTAAATGCTTCATAAGTCCCGCCACAATGTAGTTATTAGAAGTTGCCAATCCCCTACGAACAGGAATCATCTCACCTGTTCCGCCACCGCCTGAGTTACCAGGTGTCCAGTTGCCTATAGTAACAGGCGCATCTAACATTTGCGAACAAGGCGTGTAACCATTATCCAATGCCATACAATAGACCACAGGCTTGAATGTTGAACCGGGTTGGCGTTTGCCTTGATTGACGTGGTCAAATTGAAAGTGTTTGAAATTATGCCCGCCTACCCAAGCCCGCACATAGCCCGTTTGTGGCTCCATGACCACAAAGCCCGCCTGCAAAAAGTGTTTGTAATGACGAATGGAATCGTAAGGACTCATAATAGTGTCCTTTTCTGTTCCGCCCATCATATAGATGCGCATAGGTACTTTTGTTTCAAAACTTTCTTTGATTTTGGGGCTTGATTCTCCATATTTAGCTACTAACTTGCGATAACGCTCTGTTTTCCTTGCCTCCTTTTCTATGAAGTTGGGAATTTCGCGGTCATTATCATCAACCCAAGGGTTACGTTGTAAGTATTTCCATTCTTGATAGAAGACAGGTTGCATGGTGTTGAGTTGTTCTACAACTGCCTCCTCTGCTATCTTCTGCATTTTGGTATTGATGGTAGTATAAATGCGCAAGCCATCTTTATAAAGGTCGCGTTTGTTTTCCTTTGCCCATTTTTCCAAGAATTTTTGAAGTTCCACACGGAAGTAAGGCGCAACACCCGACAGTTGATTATCATTGCCTCGCTTCGTTACTATTTTTTGTTTTTTGAGTTGGTCGCACTGCGAGGAGGTAAGGAAGTTGTATTTGAGCATCTGCTCAAGCACAGTATTTCGGCGTGAGAGCGCGTTTTTGTAATTCAGGAAAGGATTGTATTTGGTAGGAGCTTTCAACACGCCCACGAGCATGGCGGCTTCCTGCACGTTGAGTTGGCTGGGGTGTTTGTCAAAAAAATTCTTCGCGGCGGTGTTTATCCCAAAGGCATTATTACCAAAGTCCACCGTATTGAAATACATTTCCACAATTTCTTTTTTGGTGTAGCTTTTCTCGATGAGCGTAGCGGTAAACCATTCTTTGGTTTTGGTTACTAAAGTACCTACCAAAGGGATATTGTGCAAATAGCCACGACTTTCTACACCCCGCGTTTCGAACAAGTTCTTGGCTACCTGTTGGCTGATGGTACTTGCGCCTCCATCTGCCCCCAAAGAGATAACAACCTTGCCTAAACGCCAAAAGTCGATGCCCGAATGTTCCTCGAAGCGCACATCTTCGGTAGCAATCAACGCATTGACGAGGTACGGCGAGATTTCTTCGTATTTGATAGGGCTTCTGTTTTGGCGGTAATACTTACCCATCAGGATATTGTCCTCCGAATATACTTCAGAGGCTTGGTCGCTTCGCGGGTTTTCTATTACCTCAAAGTCAGGAATAGCCCCAAAAAGCCCAAATAAGTTATATGCCAATGCCACAAAATACAGTACAGCAAGTACGTAGAAGGAGGCAAGAGCTACCCAAATAAACAAGATATATCGATAGAAACGACCTGCTAAAATTCGCATAGTGATTGTTTTTTCAAAACGCAAATTTAGCACATGAAATTTAGGATTGCAAATATTTAGGCTTTATGCTCTATCAAATATTGGATTTGATGCTTGTCCATGAGGCGTTGCACCATAGCCATCATAAAAGAGTAGTCCTTATGAGCGGGTTTTTCCAGCCATTCTATCTCAAGGCGTTTGCGGGGGCGGTCAAGGTGTACTTTGGCAAAAGGATTTTCGAGGGGTTGCATATTGTGTTGTCAGATGAAAATATACCTTGCCTACCATAAAGACAAAAAGCTTTCCAAACCTTACATACGCAATAATTGGGTTGTATAACACGCTTTTTAGATGTGTAAATAGCTTTTAATCAATGTATTAGAAAAAAATTACGCTTACTGCTCTTGAAAGGTCTGTTCATGGAAAAATCCCAAAATAAAACATTTCTGTTTTATTTTGGGAAAAAAATTTTGTATTTACCCATGATAGCTTTAATTTTGCTTTTTTCATACTCAATAATGTATGCTGAAGTTTGACAAAGCAGGGCAACTCAAGCCCCACCAATGCATCATCACAGATTTTCAAACTGTGGAAAGTTCTTTGTTGTTCAACATTCATAGGCAAATGCTTTGGGTGCGATATATGGACTACTATAACAAAATTTCTCAAATCATCAGCAAAGACTATACGCAATGGCTTGGCGGAGGGTTTGTTACAGAAGATGACACCCCCAAAGACATCGAGGTAGTGAGTTTTATTCCTTACGAATTCTTTGAAACACAAGAATATGCTTTCAAGAACCTCAAGGGCGAAGTGTGGGAAAAGCATGGCATTGTGGCGCATTTTGTGTGCGTATATCCTATGCAACACCCCAAAAGAGCAGTTTCAGAAGCCGATAGAGCTTATTGGTTGGCACATTTTGGGTATTCAAAACGCGACCTCTACACAGGCAAACGTGCTAAAAAAGGCTTTTTAGAAATTAAATTTTAAGCAATAACCTTATCTTCAAGTAGCTATGCAACCCTATTCTCAATATTCCTTGCACAATGTTCGCTTGGTTGTCAATGATTTCTTACACTTGATAGAACAAGACGAGGAAGCTATCCAAAGACACCAAGAAAGTAACTTGCTCAAATCGCAATACGAAGCCTTGCGTATGCGCCATATACAGGAATTGGCAGACGTTCTCAAAAATCATTACCAACTCCAAGCCTCACCCTTATCCGATTTGCCTTTGTTTTAGTGCATACCATACAATAAAAAAGCATAAAAACAGTTTATCATTCAATTACTATTATTGATACTCCCTTATCCCAAATCCATCATTTAACAATGAAAAAAATAACTTCTACACTCCTTGTAGTTGGCGGGTTGGTTCTAAACTCGCAAAGCTTCGCCCAAACCCCCGCAGTGGCAAAACTTTCGCTTGACGAAGGCAAGTTAGACAAAGCCAAAGAACAAATCGACAAGGCTTGCGCTAACGAAAAGCACGTCCTCAAAGCCAAAACATGGCTGTACAAAGGTATGATTTACACTGCGATTGCCAACGACCAAACAAACATCTATAAAAAATTAGACGATGGCACGTTTGCAATCACAGCCTACGAAGCGTTTGCTAAGGCATTGGAAATTGAGCCTACAAACAAAGATGTAGAACCTGAAAAAACAGGAAAGCTCTATCCTGCCTTGCTCAATACGTCTGTAGAGCGTCTTAACGTTGCCAACAAAGCCCTCAAAGAGGAGAAAGCTGAAGAAGCCAATGCCAAATTTGCGCAGGCTATCAAAAATGCGGAATTTGCGGGTATGATAAACCCCAAAGATACGCTTCCGCCCTACTTGAGTATGAGTGCTGCGTATTCAAGCAAAAGTTATGATGCCTTCGTAAAAGCCTCTGACCTTTTGATAAAGCACCCTGACACCAAAGACAAAGCAACTTATTGCGAATATTTGGCTTCTTACTACTATAGTGTAGCTAAAGACTCGAAAAAAGCTCTCGAAGTGGCTCAAATGGGTATCAAATATGGTGGCACTGAATACTTGCAAAAATTGGTGGTAGAACTCCTGAACCAAGGTGGCAATGCTGATGAGGCTATCAATGCGGTAAAGGACAATATCAAGAAAAACCCCAATGATGCCCAAAACTACTTCAATTTGGGGGTATTGCTTGAGAAAACCAAAAAATATGACGAGGCTATACAGGCTTATGAAAAAGCTATTGCTATCAATAACTTGACTGATGCTGTCTATAATGCAGGTGCCTTGTACTTCAACAAAGGGGTTG
>RDXI01000410.1 GCA_004292795.1 Bacteroidota bacterium
TTTGTCGGGCTTGTCTGTATTCACAAAACGGTTGTCATCAAACAACTGCACACTGATAAGCGGACTTGCCGACACAATTTCGCCGTTCATAATTTTTTTGCCATCAAAAGCCACTTCGAGCAAGGGGTTATTGTTATCAGGAATTACCTCAAAGTTGATGATTTGAATGTTGTTCTCGTAATAACGTTCAGGAGCTAAACGAGGATTGACATATACTTTGATTTCGTTCTTGCCTCCCCAGCCTTGTGTGAAGAATCGGTGTTTGAACCTTACTACATCTTTGGGTAGGGGAGCTTTGATTTTGATATTTTTCGTTTCTTGCTTGAAGGCGGTAAGGCTTTTTTGCGTAATTTGAACCGTGAGCGAGTCCGTTGTGTAGGTAAGCCCTGTAAGGTTGCGGAAAGCAAACTCAAGTTCAAAATTCTGTCCTTCTTCTTTGGGCGTTACGACATAGTGCGATTGCCCTACTACAGTCATATCTACAATGCCATCAGGCACGCCATTGTAAAGCACCAACCAATTTTTGAGTTGTTTAGGAGCTTTTTTGTTTACCTCATCTTTGGTTTGGAAGGCAAGGCGCAGGTAAGGATAGTCTGTAGCATCGATATTGGAAAGGTTGAGCGAAGCTACATTAACATTATCAAACAAAGGCGCGGGATTTTCAACGCCTGCCAAGTTTGCGCCATAAATAGAAACCTTGTACGTACTTGTGGGGCTGATAGTGCCTACATTGTGCTTAAATTCTTTCCAACCTGTAGAAGGTCCTATGCGTGTAGAACTGATAACGCCTTCGTAATAAGGGATATTCAACAATGTTTCCATCACGATAGCCTCGCCTGTAGGATTGGCTACGTTGAGTGGTATGGCTTCTTCGGCTGTGCCTATCGAGCCACCTTTGCGCCCTAAAATTACATAAGGATGTCCTTGTTGGAGTGTATTGAAAATAGCAGGGTTTCCGCCAATATTCAAAAACGCATTTTTAAGGCTGGTCGTCCAAGTCGTAAAATTGATATTACCCACTGTGAAGAACAATACATAATCATTGGCGTTTACATTGGCAAGATAGGTATTGAGTGCGCCTGCCAAAAGAGCTGTGTTGTTGTAGCTATTAGAAGTATAAGGCTCGCGACCACACCCTCCAGCAGGAAAGACAAGATAAGGCGCGCCTGTTATGTGATTGAACGCCATACAAACGATTACATCTTTGCCACAACGGTTAGGGGCTAAGGTAGTAACATCAAAAACTTGTGGCACACCTTCGTACAGCATATATACATCTGTTTTGAAATCGCCATTGTTGGTACTGCCAAAAGTGCGCACTTTGATACGTTTTTTGATAGCTTCAAATTCCCATTTGCGCTCTGCATCATTGCGTTCTATTTGGTGCAAGTCATTGCGCTCAAATTGGGGGAAGTGGCGTTGTGTCCAACCCTCGGGGCTGTTCTTGATGTAGGCAAAAGAGCTATAGCCCCAAAGTGTGTTGGGGTCATTCACTGCATCTGCATAATTGACGCGCCAATGATATACAGTGCTATCTGTGGAATTATCGCTCAACAAGGACGTGATATCCCACGAACCCGTAACACCCGCAGGCACAATGGCAGTGCGTTTGAACAAACTTGTAAAGGTTTTGGTAGTATCCAATTCAAAAATAAAATCGCGTCCTTCGTTCAAGCCATTGCTCGTAACAGCAGTAAGGGCAAAGGGAATTTCATTCACTATCGAAAATTCTTGAGGCAACGTAGGGAATACGCCTTGGCTTGGCATAAAGAAGGTAAGTATGCCTATGTTGTTGTTCTCATTCATTTCATCAAGTGCGTTGTTGTAATCTACAAATGCCTCGAACACATGAGAGCCATAATTTTCTTCGTTTGGCTCTGCATTTATTGTAACCACAAGCGTGTCTTGGTAAGAAATGGCATTGTACGCATTGGGGTATTCATATACATATTGCGAGCCATCGGGATAAGTATGTTTCACGCGTAGGCTTATTTTTTGGGGATTGGTAAGCCCCATATTGGCAACCGCTATATTGAGTTTGTAGGATTGCGTCAAAGCTGTAACCGCATTATTATCAAATGAAGTCAAGAACAAATAAGAGTCTTCTGT
>RDXI01000106.1 GCA_004292795.1 Bacteroidota bacterium
CAGAACTTGTCTTTGGAAGCATTGGCGCGAGAGTTCGGCTCGCCCTTGTACGTATATGATACTGCTAAGATGCAGGAAAAACTAACGCTCTTGCGTGAGTCTTTTTCAGGTGTAAATCTCAAGATTAAGTACGCTATGAAAGCCCTCAACAACCTATCCATTTTGCGCTTTTTCAAGCATCAAGGCATAGGCGTTGATTGTGTATCTATCCAAGAAGTGCATCTTGCCTTGCACGCGGGTTTTGCCCCCCGCGAAATTATGTTCACGCCCAACTGTGTTGCTTTCAGCGAAATCAAAGAAGGCGTAGAACTTGGCGTAGTCATCAACATAGACAGCATTTCTATTCTCGAACAATTCGGACACGAATATGGCGCAAGCGTACCTTGTTGCATACGCCTCAATCCGCACCTCGTAGGCGGGGGCAATAGCAAAATACAAGTAGGGCATATCGACTCTAAGTTTGGTATTTCTGTCTTACAAATGCGCCACTTG
The DNA here is from genome assembly GCA_004292795.1 of Bacteroidota bacterium. GTDB lineage: Bacteria > Bacteroidota > Bacteroidia > Cytophagales > Microscillaceae > RDXI01. The sequence goes on from RDXI01000106.1 coordinate 493, forward strand.
CACCGCGTCATTCAAACAAACAACATTTCGGTCAATGGCTTGCACGTGCACACAGGTTCGGACATTTTACAGCCCGAAGTGTTTTTACAAGGTGCGGAAATCATTTTTGACATTGCGAAAGACTTTCCTGCCCTGCAATTTATTGACTTTGGGAGCGGTTTCAAAGTGCCGTACCGCGAAGGAGATGTTACTACGGATATGCACGATTTGGGGCAAAAAATGACGGTTGCCTTCCAAGATTTTTGCAAAAGCTACGGCAAAGAGCTTGAAATTTGGTTCGAACCGGGCAAGTTTTTGGTAAGCGAGTCGGGCTATTTGTTGGTTACAGCAAATGTAGTGAAACAAACTCCTGCAAGCGTATTTGTAGGCGTGGACTCTGGCTTAAATCACCTCATACGCCCTATGTTGTACGACTCTTACCACGAAATCGTGAATATATCGAACCCTGAAGGCGCGACAAGAATTTATAGCATTGTGGGCTATATATGCGAAACAGATACACTCGGAAGCGACCGCAAGATGCAAGAAGTACGCGAAGGCGACATTTTGGCAATCAAAAATGCAGGCGCGTATGGCTTCACGATGGCATCACAATACAATGCCCGTTTTCGACCCGCTGAAGTGCTGATACACGAAGGCAAGGCGCACCTCATACGCAAGCGCGAAACCTTAGAGGACTTGACGCGCAATCAAATTGAGGTTGTTTTTTAAGCATATACAAGCATTTTATAGCCTTGCCTACCATAATGTAGGCAAGGTTTTCTTACTTTTGCCAAGCCGTGGTTTGTGTCCCCACAAACCACTTACAGCCTATTTTAACGTGAGTTCGGAATTAGATTTAAATGTAAAATATTGTAAATCAATGGATTGAATAGGCTTGCCCCAGCGGGGCTATATCTTTGTAGCCCCATAACAACCCACCTACAAGCCCCAGCGGGGCGACATCTATGCACTATCAAGATGTCGCCCCGCTGGGGCTTTGGAAGACTTAAACCGTTGCGCTACAAAGATGTCGCCCCGCTGGGGCTTGTGTGCAACCTTTTTATTTCCGAACTCACGTTATTTTAGCCTCAAAATTCTTTGCGTGGTGTGGTTTGTGGGGACACAAAACACAGGTAAAATACGAAAAACCTCGCCTTCCAAATGTAGATTTGTATTTCTAACCTTATATATGTCAAAAAAAAGTATTATTATGTATCTATGGGCAACATTTTGTCTGTTTTTTTTAGGAATAAGAGCTGTTATCATATTGATTTACAACGGCTTTGATATTACGAATCCCTTTGTGCAAACCTTTGGAGAAACAGTTTTATGGGGTTCAATTATATTCTTAGCTACCCATTTAGAAATTTTCTTGAAAAGTAAGGAAAAAGAAATAGAGTATTCAGACATATTACAAGATGTTGATTTGCTCAAAGCGTATGGTTTTCGCGTGTCTGATTTAGATATGTTAGAAGGACATTATAGAGGCTATTTTTGTCGAATATTAGCTATCAAAACTAAAGAAAAAGCCTATGCTTGTGATATTGAGTGTGTAGTACAAATAAAGGAGTATGATGTAGAGAGTACAAAAAAAGAAGTGCCACTAAGGTTAGAAGAAACTGCTTTATTTTATTTATTCACAGAGCAAATAATCGAACTTGTACCTATTTCTTCAACAAGAGTTTTAGATGTGTTGAATAAAATGATTGATATTTGTGAAAAACATCATATCAAAGCACATACACCTTATTACGCACAAAAATTTGATAGATAATACTAAACACACATACGCATTTTGGGCGAAGGCAAGCCTTACCCCTACATTTGGTTACGGATAAGTAAAAAAACTAGGGGCGAGAGCAAGAAGATACACTTTTTTCGCGCCATGCAAGCAAAACAAAGTAGGCAAGGGCGTAGGCTGTTTGGCTACCTCCGAATAAACGCCTAACTTTGTGCAAACCTTTGCAAAAGCGCGTCCTTTGTTCTTATGTGCCTCAAAATAGATATACATACCCACATCATACCCGAAAAAATTCCACAATTTCGTGAGAAATTTGGGTATGGTGGTTTTGTTTCCCTCGATCATCACAAGCCTTGCAGGGCGCGTATGATGATAGACGGCAAATTTTTTAGAGAAATCCACGATAATTGTTGGTCGCCTGAAACGCGCCTGACCGAGTGTGATGGCTTTCAGGTAGATGTGCAGGTGCTTTCTACCATTCCTGTTATGTTCAGCTATTGGGCAAAACCCGAACACTGTTTGGAAATATCCCGTTTTCTGAACGACCACATAGCCGAAATTTGCCACCGCTACCCTGACCGCTTTGTGGGCTTGGGGACAGTACCTATGCAATCTCCCGACCTCGCCATAGCCGAAATGGAGCGTTGTGTGAAGCAATTAGGTTTGGCAGGGGTAGAAATAGCTACACACATCAACCAATGGAATTTATCTGACGAAGCCTTGTTTCCGTTTTTCGAGGCGGCACAAGACTTAGGCGCGGCTATCTTCGTTCACCCTTGGGATATGATGGGGCAAGACCGTATGCCCAAATATTTTCTGCCTTGGCTTGTGGGTATGCCTGCCGAAACATCTTTAGCTATCTGTTCTATGATTTTTGGAGGTATTTTCGAGAGATTGCCTAAACTGCGTGTGGCTTTTGCGCATGGCGGTGGTGCTTTTCCTGCTACCATTGGGCGCATAGAGCAAGCTTTCAAAACACGCCCCGACCTTTGCGCCATAGACAACAACGTGAACCCACGTGATTATATAGGCAAGTTTTTTATCGATACCTTAGTACATGATGCTGAAGCCTTGCGCTATTTGATAAAAATCATGGGCGAAAATGTATTGGCATTAGGCACAGACTACCCCTTTCCATTAGGCGAGCTTGAACCGGGCAAATTGATAGAAAGTATGCAAGACCTCTCGCCTACCACGAAGGCAAGACTCTTAGGAGGCACTGCCCTCGATTGGCTGAATATGTCCCCCGAATTTTTCCTCAAAAACAGAAACGCCTACCGCGAAATTTTCGCCTAAAATTTTATCTCTTATCTCTTATCTATCATTTCTTATCTTCATGATTACCCAAAAAATACCCTTCCAATCCGGAGCATACAAGCAGGCAAGACAAATCCGCCACACCGTTTTTGTGGAAGAGCAAGGCGTGTCGGCAGACGAAGAATATGATGAATTTGATGCTACTGCTACCCATTTTTTGGCTACAGACGCACAAAATATTGCTTGTGGCACAGCGCGTTGGCGTTTCACAGACAAGGGCGCGAAGCTCGAAAGATTTGCCGTCTTGCCTACCCACCGCAAACAAAACGTGGGGCTAAGTTTGGTGCAAGCTGTTTTGCAAGACGTAGAGGCACACCCCGAAGCAGTAGGCAAGACACGCTATCTGCACGCCCAAGAAACCGCCATAGGCTTTTATGAAAAATTGGGCTTCAAAACTGTAGGCGAGCCTTTTTATGAAGCAAACATCAAACACATGAAAATGGTTTGGGGTGGAAGGGTTTGTAAATTTGCCAAAATTTATTCGCTCTATGGAAAACCTATACATGGATGCTACCACAGGTCCTTTCTTTCGACCTTACGTCAATTTTGATGCAAGTTCTGGGATTTGTATCATAGGAGGCGAGTCGCATTTGGAAGACGCTTTTGGATTCTACAGGGAGTTGCAGGAGTGGGTAGAGCGATATGTAGGCGAGATGCTTATTTTTCGCTTCAAACTTACCTTCTTCAACACAAGCTCGTCCAAAGGCATTTTGGGCATTGTGAAAGCCCTGAAGCGCAAAGCTGACGAAGGTATGCCCGTTCAAGTAGTTTGGTATTATCCAAAAGAGAATTATGACCTCAAAGCCGAAGCGGAAGACTACATGGAAGATGTGGATATGAAGTTTACGCTTATTTCGTATGATTTGGACTAAAACAAGATAATAAACAATACAACCTCGCCTTAAAGACCGCAACCGAAACAACAATCTTTCACCAACAACCAATATCTATATGCAGTTGTCGAACAGAAGCAAAAGGGTTACCAACAAAAAGATGACCTTTGCCGAAAAAATTTACTTGCCTGCTATAGCGGGTGGCTTGGCTATCACGCTCAAGCACTTCTTCAGAAAAAATACAGCCACTATAAAATACCCCGAACAACAACGCCCCATGAGCCGTATTTTTCGCGGTCTGCACATCTTGAAGCGCGATGAAGAAGGACGTGAACGTTGTACGGCTTGCGGGCTTTGCGCCCTTGCCTGCCCTGCCGAAGCTATCACAATGGTAGCCGAAGAGCGCAAAAAAGGCGAGGAGCATTTGTATCGTGAAGAAAAATATGCTTCTACTTACGAAATCAATATGTTGCGCTGTATCTTCTGCGGTCTGTGCGAAGAAGCCTGCCCCAAAGAGGCTATTTTCTTGCAAAATGACGTGATGGCTCCCGCTTTCTATAGCCGTGATGAAGTAATTTATGGCAAAGACAAATTGGTTGAACCTTTGAAAAAGAAGTAGGCAAGTAGGCAAGCGTACAACCTTGCCTACCCAATAATTCGATACATCAATAAATCAACAATTCAACATTTTTTTTTGATATTTGCACCTGCAATACCCCTTGCCTGCCTGCGTGGTAGGCAAGAAAATAACTATCTGAAAATCAAGGCTTTACTATATTTATGGCTGTCCAACTCTTTTACTTTTTGAGTGCGCTCGCTACTCTTAGTGCATTGATGGTTGTGTTTTCGCGCAACCCTGTGCATAGCGTTTTGTATCTTATTTTGGTTTTCTTTTGCCTCACAGGGCATTATATATTGCTCAATGCGCAGTTCTTAGCTATAGTTAATATAATCGTCTATGCGGGTGCTATCATGGTACTTTTCTTGTTTGTGATTATGTTCTTGAACCTGCGGAAAGATGCAGAGCAAAAACAACCGCCTTTGATGAAGTTTATTGCTGTTATCACAGGGGGACTGCTATTGCTTATCATTGTGTCTGTTTTGAGCAAAGTGGATATGATACAAGCCCAAAAAACAGGCTTCAATTCACAAATTGGCTTGGTCGAAAACTTAGGCAAGGTGCTTTACACCGAATATCTATTGCCTTTCGAGCTTGCCTCTGTTCTTTTCCTTGTGGCTATGGTGGGCGCGGTAATGCTCGGCAAGCGCGAAGCAGGAGAACGTCATTTTTAAGAAAAACAACTATCATTCAATCCATCACTTCCTTTGTGTATGCCTGAAGTAATTGCTAACATTCCGCTCAATTATTATATTTTCTTTGCCTCTGCTTTGTTTTGCATAGGCGTAGTAGGCGTGCTGACGCGCCGAAACGCACTCATTGTCTTTATGTCGGTGGAGATTATGCTCAATGCAGTGAATATGCTTTTTATCGCTTTTTCGTCTTACAAGTCCGACACTTCGGGGCAAGTTTTCGTGTTTTTCATTATGGCGGTAGCGGCGGCTGAAGTAGCTGTAGGTTTGGCTATTATCGTGATGATTTACCGCAATTTGCGCTCTGTTGATACGGGAGTGTTGAATAACTTGAAGTGGTAATACACTTTCGAGCAGTGTTGCTATGGCATCACAACAGCGAATACAAATAGATTTGAGCAGGCTATCCAAATGGGTAGCCTTCAATGCTATTAAGCTAAGGAAATGCCTTTTTAGGTGGTTTTGTTCGGTTTTCCGTAGGTTTGCACCTACGGCTATTCATAGTAGAACCCCATTCGGGGTTCTGCAAGTCCATTGATAACTTTTGAACGACCTCGAAGAGGTCGCACAATGAATAGCCGTAGGTGCAAACCTACGGAAACGTATATTTTACACACATCTTAGCTTAACAGCATTGGGGTAGCCTTTTTGCGTGCATAGCAAATAACAGCTCCAAACCAAAGCTATAGCAAACAAAACAGCTCCAAACCAAAGGTTTGAAGCTGTCCGATAAAATTAAGCACAATTTTTATCTCAAAAAGCATTTAAGCTTTAATCCCCTACTTTAAAATTATGGTTCACACCGCAATTTTAAGATAGTTATTATTTCATTTTAACTTGCCACAAAGTTAATGGCTTTTTCAATATGATGCACACACCAATTTATGAAAGTAGGCTTTCGATTTACGAAACCCCTATTTCCCTTTATGAAAGTGCATTTTGACTTTACGAAACACCTCATTCTGTTTGTTATATTTCTGTTAAATCAAAAAACAAACACACTTTTCCGCCTCTTATACAGTTGTATATACAAGTAATTTAACCCATTTTTTATCTTTTTGTATGCGTAAAATACAACTTTTCGCTCTATTCGCGTTCCTAACGCTTGCCTCCGCTTTCACTTGGTTGGCACAACCCGAATCCAAATACACTGTTTCTGTCAAAGATAGCAAAGTGCATTGGCTTGGCAAAAAAGTTACAGGACAACACGAAGGCGATATTTTCCTCAAAAGCGGAGAAGTAACCTATGAAAAAGGCAAGCTCAAAGGTGGCTCTTTCACAATTGATATGACCTCTATCACTTGTACGGACATCACTGACGCAGGCACGAACAAGAAATTGGTAGGACACCTCAAGAAAGATGACTTTTTTGGTGTGGACAAATTCCCTACAGCTACTTTGACCATTACTTCTGTAAAGGCATTGGAAAGTGGCTCTATGTTGGCAGATATGGCAGGCGATGACAGCAAAGGCTTCGAAGTTACGGCTGACCTCACTATCAAAGGCAAGAAAAGCCCTGTTACGTTCAAAACTTTCGTAACTGAATCGGGCAAAACTTTGAAAGCAACGGCTAAATTGACGTTTGACCGTAGCAAGTTCGATGTACGTTTTGGCTCAACGTCTTTCTTCGAAGGTTTGGGCGACCGTGCTATCTACAATGATGTAGAATTGGCTATCAACGTTACCGCTTCAAAATAATAAATGTATGCGTAAAAAGGGCGACCATAGCGGTTGCCCTTTTTTTATGGGTTGCTACTTAAAAAAATACTGCAACCTCACCGTAACATTCCTTCCTACTTCGTCTGCATAATAGCGGAGGCGGTTTAGGTAAGACCTGTAGCGCGTATTGAGCAAATTGTTTACCTCCAAATGCACGCCCCAACGATGCGCTGAATTTTTGCGCCCTGCAATGCCTCCTAAGTTGATGCTCGGTTGATATTCTGTGCCTATTCGGAAATTTACCAACGCATAGCCTGCAGGCGAGGGCGCGAAATCATAATTATCGTTGGGCGAAGGTTGCCAAGTAAGGTTCGTGAGTCCGTTTATTTCGTCAGTCGTCAGTCCACGAGGCGCGTTCATTTGGCGCAACGTCCATTGCACTTGCCCTTGTGCGTACAAATTTTTAAAACTTCTTAATCCGTCTTTTTTATAGGAAATGCCTTGCCTAATGGTAATGGGTGGCACGCCTATTAGGTTCGCGTTGGGCGCGAGCTAGGCAAGGGGCAAACAGCAAAGTTTCAAAGGCACTTCCACATTCAAATCCATACCTGCGAACCTTGCCTGCGTCTGCGTGTAGGCAAGGACAGGAAACGCCCCGCGAATGGTGTAGCGCACCCCTTCAGTAGAGGGTTTGAGGTACAAGAAATTGGCAAAACGATTGACATAACCCGTAAAAGAAATGTAAGTAGCCTTGCGCCTATATTCAAGGGTAGCGAGTGCCTTCCAAGCCTTTTCGGGCTGTAGGTTGCGGTTTCCTTGTTCTATGCTTCCCGCGCCATGATGCAATCCCTGCGCAAACAATTCTATAGCATGAGGTGGTCGCCAAGCTGTGCCTATGTTAGTTCGAAGCACAAAATTTTCTGAAAAATTATAGAAGAAGCCTGCCGTAAAATTGGCATTTTGGAACGTATAATCATTTTTTAGCCTGATGTCTTGCCCTTCGCGTATCGAGTCGCGCCTTACCTGCATGGTTCGGTAGTCTGCCCTCGCGCCCACTTCGAGGCTATAGCGTTCTCGTTTGTAGCGATGTATGGTAAAAATGCTTGCCTGCTTCGACTCGTAGTCAGGCACAAGAGGCGCGTTGCCTGTTCCGCCCTGATTGTCGTTGTGTTGGTAGGCAAGTTGCGCGCCTGACGTATTTTCCCAAAACTTGCCTACGTTGTATTCGAGCAGGTTTTCCCACGCATGGCTGGAAAGTTGCAAAGACATAGCAGGCTTGCCTGCCGACGCCCCGCGCCTAATGTCAAACTCTCGCCTGTCGTTCCATTGGAAACTGTATTGACTATGCAGACTTACATTGTTCGAAAAATGTTTGATGTATTTGGCTTTTGTAAGGCTATGCTGTACTTCTTGGCGTGGATTCTGGATTTCGAAAGTAGGCTTTTCCACATACCAAGGCTCGGCGCGTGTGAGGGCTTGCGCAAGGTCAGTAAGATTGCCTATGTGCGCACTTCGCAACACGCCTATCGTAGTTCGGAAATAAGAAGTATGCGCTTCGAGTTGGTACGTTTCTTTTTTGATGCCTATGGCAGTAGAAAAATTGAGTTCTCGCGTGCCTGTATTCGAGAGCGTGTAGGCGGGTGCTTTTGTGTCGCCCCAATATTTCGCGCTTGTTTGGAAACGAAAACCTACATGATGTTTGTTGCCCATTTCTACCAATGCATGAGTCGTCACGCCTTGCGGGTTGGTGGATATGCCCGTTCCTGCCCTTACCTGTAGCGTGGCGTGGGTAGGCAAGGCATTGTAATCTGTCAAAATCACGCCTCCGATAGCCTCCGCGCCATATCGAATAGCACTCGCGCCTTTGACTACGCTTATTTTTTGCGCACCTTGAGCGTCAATTTCGGGTGCGTGGTCGCTTCCCCATTGTTGGCTCTCAAGGCGGACTCCGCTCTGCAAAATAGGCAATCGGTTTCCCGAAAGTCCATGCAAGATAGGTTTTTGAATGTTCGCACCTGTTTGGAGCGTGTTCATACCCGTTATGTTTTGCAGAAGTTCGCCAAGCGATTTGCCTTGTTGTTGTTGCAATATGTCAGCATCGAGGCGTTGTTCGGTCAGGCTTTCCTGCCTTGTGTCCGAAAGTTTTTGGCTCGACACTACAGTTTCTTCGAGGTGGATAATGCCCTCCTCCATAGCGAAATCGTGTTCTACGATTCCAGACTCGCCTACCCACACTTCGCGCTCCAGCGTTTGGTAGCCTAAGGCTTGATAGACAAATGTATAAGTACCCGCGCAAATTTTGCTAAATTGATACGCGCCCTTTGCATCAGAAACAGCAGTAAGTTTCAGTTCTTGAATGGTTATCAACACGCCTTCGATGGGCGCGTGTGCGTGGTTGTGCAAAGCCCCTTTTATTTCCGCTTGGCAGTCCGTAGGGAAGGCGTAGGCAAGGAAAGGTAGGCAAGAGAAAAGAACGGCGAGTAAAAAACGCTTTTGCAACATAGTTGCGCAAAGTTAGGCAAAATATTACAAAAATACAGCACATTTTTGTTAAGCCTCTAAAACTTACAAGATGCACAACATACTAAAAAAGCCCTCTTTTGAGAGCTTTTAGGTTATTCTACCTCAAAAATTGTTTTTACAGACTCTAAAACAACCTCTAATGCGCTTTCTTTGAAAGCTGTTTTTTTCTCTATTATCAAAGAATCGTCTAACTCAAAAATCATATTTGTTTTTACGTAGCTTTGTTTGGGCAAAGGTTGTTGCAAATCTACATCTCTGATAGGCAAGGTGTACTCATCTAAGTCGAATTGTGAGGTAATTTGCGCCAAAATGTATTGCCCTTTTGTGGATAAGACTACAGCAGGGCGTTTTTTGGTTTGAGATAAATCTGTATAAGGAAAATTTGTCATCACAATATCTCCTTGTTTGTATGAAGGCATATAGATATATTAGTAGTTGTCCCAATGGTCGTCTTCTGGGCTATTCCACGCCTTCGCCAATGCTTTCTCTGATGCTTGGGCGTAATAGTGTGGATAGGCTTGGTTTTCTAACCTTTCTTGTATATCTAACAAAAGGTTATATACTTCCAAAAAAATTGTATGGAATTTTACAAAGGGTTTTTCGTCACGAACTAAATCAAAGTATTTTTTAGCTCCTTCTAAGAACTTGACCATGCGGTCTGCATTTTCAAGTTCTTTCTTAGCTCTTGCTATAGATGTGTTTTTAATGAGTGGTTTATTTGTTTCTAACTTTTCTTTGTACTTCACAAATGCACGAATAGCCATACCCTCATACCATTTCCAAATGGTACGTCCTACACTAAAGGAACTTAGAAAATGAAAAGTATTTACTGTAAACTTAGGGGCTTGAGCTGTTAGTAACATAAATGTAGGCATTATCTCTCATACAACGTTGCAAAGCTACTTCAAGTTTTTGATTTCGCCATAATTTTTTATTGTAAAGTTACCATATAACTACAACAAAAACAAGTTTTGTATAGCTTTTTTAGGGTTTCTGTGTAGTTTTGTGGTGCAAAAGGTTCATAACAAAACATCATTGTACCCATGATTCAATACATCTTGACCGACATAGAAGGCACGACTACTTCCGTTAATTTTGTGTACGAAGTGCTTTTTCCTTATTTCTCTACGCATTTCAAGGATTTTGTAGCCCGCCATGCGGAACTCGAAGCATTGAAGGCGCAAATTCGCGCCACACAAGAAACCGTACAAACGGAACAAAACCGCGCCATCAACGAAAACGAAGCCATCGAACAGCTTTTGGCGTGGACGCTTGAAGACCGCAAACACCCCGCACTCAAAATTTTGCAGGGCTTGGTGTGGCAAGAAGGTTATCAAGCAGGCAGTTTGAAAGGGCATATCTACACTGATGTTCCGCCTGTGTTGGCGCAGTGGAAAGAGGCAGGCAAGGCGTTAGGCATTTATTCGTCTGGCTCCGTACAAGCCCAAAAACTCTTGTTTGCGAGTTCTGATTTTGGCGATTTGACTCCGCTTTTTTCGCATTATTTCGATACGGCAGTGGGCAACAAACGCGAAGTGGCTTCGTACCAAAACATTCAGCAAGCTATTGGCTTGCCTGCCGACCAAATATTGTTCCTTTCAGACATTGAGCAAGAATTGGACGCGGCACGAAGCGCGGGCTTTCAAACCTTGCAACTCGTGAGGGACAAGACTGTGCCAAGCCAAAAACACGCTACCGCGCCCAACTTTGCAGTCTGTGCCGAGATAGCACAAAGTTTGTAGGCTTGCCTACCATTCAAAACAAAAAAGTTCCATTTCCGAAGAAATGGAACTTTGCTTTTAAAGATGCTTACCAAGCCCTTTGTGGTTTGCCCAAGTAGGGAAGCCAATTTTGGTCAATCCTACCCGAAAAATCACGCAAGAACATCAAAAAAGAAGGCTTGAAAGGCTTGCGGCGCAGGGGCATCCTTGCTTCTTCGGGAGTAAGGTCGCCTTTACGTGCATTGCAAGACTTGCAAGCTGTAGCGAGGTTCTCCCAAGTGGACAATCCGCCTCGAGAGCGTGGTAATACGTGGTCAAGCGTCAAGTCAGACGTAGAGTCACAGTATTGGCACATATTCCCGTCCCGCCGAAATACGTTTTGCCGACTAAGCATTACCCCCCGATAGGGCAACTGCACGTAGCGGTTCAAGCGAATGATAGAAGGAGTAGGGAAGGTTGCCGATATACTGCTCAGAGGTCGGTCTTCATATTCTGCTACCATTTCAGCTTTGTTCAAATACACCAAAATAAACGCCTTCTGTATGCTACAAATCGTCAGGGCGCGATAATCTTGATTGAGGATGAGGACTTTTTTTCCGTAAAGATTCATGTTGTAAGTGGTTGGAAAAAGTGAAAGCGGGGTAGGCAGAAGTGCGAAGGCGAGCCAAACAATCTACTGTTTTTATGGGTATTTGGCAGGGTAGCCCTATGTTGTTTTGCCTTTTTGCCCCTTTTGCAAAATTAAGTTTTTTTTTCTTGAACTTCAAAATTTTTCCGTGTTTTTTTTTGGTAGTTTACATTTTTTTTACGTTGTCATATTTTAGCCGTAACACAAGGCTTGCCTGCTTTGGGAGGCTTCGAAAATCCTTGCCTACCCTTAAAAACACAAAATATTGATAATCAATTACTTATAATTGTAAAATTGCTAAAAAACGCACACTTGGCGCAATGCTTGTGCATTATTCGAAATGTTTGCCTATTTTTGCACCTAATTACGTCAATCCCTAAACCTAACTACACGCTTGGGCTTCCTACGATTCAACGAATTTTCGCAAAAACTCTATGCCTACATAGAGGCACGCATTGAGTTAGTAAAATTAGAAACTGAAGAACGCATAGGGCTTATCAGTGCCTTGGTTATTCAGCTTTTGGTGTTGGGTATCTTGTTGGGTAGTATGCTATTGTTCCTCAACATTGCACTCGCGCTCTACATCAACACCTTTTCGTTTTGCAAAGGCGCGCCTCACATGGGCTTCTTGCTCGTGGCGGGTGGGCATTTTACGCTTATGTTGTTGATAATGTTCTTGCAAGGAAAGTTGCTCAGGGGTACGAAGCAGTTGGTGTTTGCGGTTTTCAATCGCCTTATTCAATTCATTACCAAAAATAAATTCTAACTCACAATGGCTACATTGCCCGCTCCTAACAAAAAGCCCAAAAAAGAATCGGACAAACGCAAGATACTACAGCGCAGGGTGCAAGAAACCAAACAGGAACTTGACCACAGCCTGCAAGACCTCAAGCGTGATGCTGTCACTACTGCTGTAGCGATGGCTTCGGTGTATGTGGGCTATCGTGTGGTGCGCTGGCTATTGGGGGGAGGCAAGAAGAAGGAAAAGCAAAAAAGAACCAAACAGACAGAAATACGTTATGTGCAGGTAGAAGCTCCCAAAAAAAGCAATGGTTTGTTGGGTATGGTATTGAACCGAGCAAGCTCTATAGTGTTGGACATCATATTGGACACAGTGCAAGACAACTTGCCTTCACGCAATAAAAAAGATAAATGATAAGCCTAAGATGAAAATTCTTGACGAACTACATGAACGCAAACGACAGGGACTCAAGTCGCTTGCCCTTTTGATAGACCCAGACAAATTTGATGAGGATATTCTTCACAAATTCATTGCCCTTGATGCCTTTGCACAAGTGGAGTGGATTTTAGTGGGCGGTAGCCTCATTCAGGGGTGGAACATTGGCGCAACCATACAGCTTATCAAGCAACACACAACCAAACCTGTGATTATTTTCCCGGGGAGCAATATGCACATAGACTCTACAGCTGATGGCATTTTGTTTCTTTCGCTCATTTCAGGCAAGAACCCCGAATTTTTGATAGGTCAGCACATTGTAGCCGCGCCTATCTTGAAAAAGAGCAAAATCCAAATCTTGCCTACAGGCTATATGTTGGTGGAGGGAGGCAAGCCTACTACGGCTTCGTACATGAGCAACACTACGCCCTTGCCTCACGACAAGCCCGAAGTGGCGGCGTGTATTGCTATGGCAGGCGAGATGCTCGGCTTGCGCCTCATGTATGCCGACACAGGAAGCGGAGCGGACAAATCAGTAAGCAATGCCATGATACGCCTCATTACCAAATCTACGGATTGCCCGTTGGTGATTGGGGGTGGGATTCGATTGCCCCAACGCGCCCTCGAGATGTGGGAGGCAGGCGCGGATATGCTCGTGGTGGGCAATGCTATAGAAGAAAATCCTTCCCTGCTGACGGACATAGCCCAAAAGAAAGACTTTTTGAATAGCAAAGTATTGGTAAAATCCTAATGTTTTGCCGTTTTTATACACAAAAAAGCAGGCAAGATGTGAGTCTTGCCTGTTTAGCTATCTAAACGCTGTCAATATCGACACTTGACAACGTTTTCAATATCGGAAAGGTGATTTTCTGTGATGTTTTATATTTTTTTAACAAAAAAATCGCGCCTTTAACAATAAAATACTATATTTATTCCTTCAATAATTTCTCTATTTCTAAGGTAGTATTTCGAATATAGTTTACTTCTTCGCCCCAATAGCCCGCCAAAAGTCGTCTGAAATTGCCTTTTTTATCTACCAAATATACTTTTGGAAAAAGTTCTACTTTCAAATACTTAGACAAAACTTGGTTTGCGTCATATAGCATAGTCAATTTATCATCAAACATTTTTATGTGCTTAGATTTCAAAAAAGCCTCGTAGGTGTCAGGGTGTGCCGCATTGATGGATACAAATTTCACATTTTTATTCCCTGCAAATTTATCTTCTATGGTTTTTAAGTCTTGCATAAGCACAATACAAGAACCACAAGATGTACTCCAAAAATCTAATACCAATACCTTGCCTTCCAAATTCTTGTTATCAAAAACTTCTCCCTGTGTATCTTTCAAGCTGATATTTTGGGGTAGTTTTTTGTTGGGTACATTCTCCAAATACCATACATAATAATAATAATCAGGAATAACCAAAAAGCCTACAATTACAAAAATGCTGGCTATGCTTGCATTGACAGCTATTTTTTTGTAAACACCTTTCATATAACTTTCCTGTGATTTTATGCCTAAGTAACAACAAATGATAGAAGTTGGTATATATTCTTGTAAACCACAGATCGCCCAATCCCATTCTGATTCTGGGTAAAGAATTTCACTAACAGTAATAGCTGTAATAAATATGTTGTGAGGCAAAGTAATAAACAACACCTTAACCCATATAGGTATTTTAGGAATAAAACCTACTATAAAACCTGTGATAAAGTAAATAAGTACAAGATTAGCAAATCCTTGTATATGCCTAACCATAAAAACAAGCATAGGCACAACGGGAAAAAATATCATAAGGGCAATAAAGCCAAGTAATAGGTAGTTTTTTAGATTTTTCATAATAGTAAAAAATACCCTCATATTTTAGGAAACTATGAGGGTAAAAATAAGTGATTATTCTTTATTATCTATCACCAGGTCCAATAGTTTTGCATAAGCCTAAACAATCTTGTGAGCCAAACCAACCACACCATCTTTTTCTTGGGGTACAAGCACCAAATATGCAATCACACCCACCCCCCGGCACACCCCATCTACATGAACAACCCACATCACCCATTGAGTCAAAAAAACTGATTCCCCTTCCTTGTTGATACAGATTTAGTACCTCTTGATTGCTCAAATCCTTGTAGAATTCAACATTTCCGAAAATATCGAACCTTTCGCTGTGCGTGAAGTATTGCAAGGCTTCAGTCGCATAGCTTTCTGCTATAGCTTCATACCCACTATTTGCTTCGAAGATATGAGGCGCAATAGAGAACTTAGCACGCTCAATAAAAGCTACCTGTGAAAAATTCCACGTTTCTTGTAGTTTTCGTTGCAAACGTGCAGACCAAAGCTCCGCCTTGCTTGTAGTAGAAAGGCGTTCATAAATCCACGCGGTTTGTTCAGTTGTCAAATTAGCAAGGTCATCTCTACTTGCTGATTTGTTTTGCTTTACCGCTACAGGCTTACTTTTTTCAGGTTGCAAGTCTGCTTGTTTTGAGCAACTAAAAGAGATGCACAAAGTTAGGCATAGTATGCCAAAACGCAAAAGTTTTTGCATTGTTTTTGAGAAAAATTTGAAAAGTAAATAAAAATTTCTGCAAAGTTAGCCCGCTCATTTCAATACTCCCAACGCCCCAAAAATTATTTTAGTGTTTATAGCATTTTTTCAATCTTAATAGCTATATTTACCGCTCAAAACAACTATACGTATGAAAGTAGGCAACAAAATCAAGAAAATGCGCTAATTGCGCGGGTACACGCAAGACGACATGGCTGAAAAATTGGCTATGTCGCAAAGCGATTACAGCAAGATAGAACTTGACGAAACAGATGTGCCATTCTCAAGATTGCTACAAATAAGCAAGGTGTTAGAGGTTTCGCTATCTGATTTGATAAACTTCGATGAAGGAAAACTTTTGATGAACAACACTTGGCACGAACCATCACAAGGCTTTGTTTTTCATCAGGGTTTGGCAGAAACAGAGCGCAAGCTTTATGAGTCGCGCATCGAAGCCCAACAAAAAGAAAAAGAACGCCTACACGCCCTCCTCGAGAAAGCCCTTTCGAAGTAAAATTAACTTTGAAAACTCCAAAGTTTAGAGAATCGAATTTTCGATTATCCTCTTTTTACTAAACTCTATGGACATTTGAAAAAACTTATTGATGGAGGCAAGCCCGAATTTGGGCTTACTCCGTCACCTTGCCTACGCCTTCCTCAAGAAAAACAAAGCCTTGATAAAATCATAAACTTTTTAGAAAATCCATATCGTTTTCGGTAATGTCTGCCAAGCCATATTGTCTGATGTTGAGGTTTCGCACCATATCAAGCACCGCGATAACATCTTCGTAAGAAGCGGAGTCTTCAGGTTTTATCAATGCAATCAAAGGGATTTCTAATTCTTTTGTTTTGCGATTTTCATACTTGCCTACCCTTTTCAAAAGTTCAGTAAAATATACTTTGAGTGCTTGGGGGTGATTGTTGAAAACAACGCTTTTTTCTTCCATACACCCATAACCATACATACTCACTTTGTTATGAGGGCTAATAATGATGGTTACCCATGGCGTATCACGAATCTCTCCTAAGTAACAATGTCTGCCATTTTCAGGCATACCTATCTCCATTACTTTGGGCGTTTGGAGTGTGAGCAAAAACATAAAAAATATAAGCAACAAGAAAGCCAAATCGACCAAAGGTGTCATGTCGACGTGTAGTATCGGGGCGTGCTTAGGCGAATATGCGTGGTTGCGAACTATCATACAAACATTACTTGCCTACGCAGTTTTCGTTACACATTTTGGGATATTCGCGAAAAATAATTATTTTTGATGCTATTCAAAACCGTATTTACTGATGCAAGAACATAAAATCTATTTCGAAACATACAAGGCTTCTGCGGACTTGCCTACGTATGCGCAAGCCTTGTGGCAAAAAGCACAGGAGGCGAGCCAACTTGCCTACGCGCCTTATTCGCACTTTTTTGTGGGAACGGCTATTTTGTTGATGAATGGCGACATCATCATGGGCGCGAACCAAGAAAATGCCGCTTATCCTTCGGGGCTATGTGCCGAAAGGGTGGCTTTTTTTCAATATGGTATGAAGCCTGCCTCGCCTATCAAAGCGGTAGCCATTGTAGCCCGCAATCAAGCCAACGGATATGTTCCAGCCTCGCCTTGTGGCGCGTGTAGGCAAGTAATGGCTGAGTACCGCGACAATCAAGCCCATGATTTCGAGCTGTTTTTTCAAGCAAATGCGGATTATATCTATCACTTGCCCAATGCCTTAGACCTATTGCCCATTCGCTTTGGGGCGAAGAATTTGGTTGATAGCGAAACAAAACTATAGTAAAACCGCGCTAAGAGCGATATTTCTCTCAAAAGCCTATAAAAAAAACCGCGCTAAGAGCGATATTTCTTCCAAAAGCCTATAAAAAAAACCGCGCTAAGAGCGCGGTTTTTTTTGGAAAAGTTATGAAATTATGCTTATTACTATTTACTTACAGCAAGTTTACGAACTTGTTTGAAGCCTTCAGCCGTTACGTTTACGATGTAAAGACCTTTTTTCACACCATCAAGGTTGATGATTTGCTCAATCACACCGATTTCGCTTGCTTCAAACTCTTGTGTTTTTACTACTTGTCCTTGAGCGTTCAAGATAGTGATAACACCTTTGTTGTTTTCTACTGTATTGTCAAAACGAACTGAAACTTTGTCGTTAGCAGGGTTAGGGTACAATGTCAAGCCTGTTGAAGGAGCTTCTGCCATTGCCTCTCTTGCGCCAGCTGTGATATTCAAAGTATAGTCTTCTACTTCGCCATAGCCAAATGTTTCGCAAGAAGTAGGCACGCCATTGTATTTCATAGATACACGCATTCTTGTTGTTCCAAGTGAAGCAGTAGTAGGTATTGTGAAAGACTTGGTGATAGGCGTTACTTGCGTGATTGCTTGTGTTGTCACTTGCTCGCCTGCGTCTAAGAAGTCGCCATCACGGTTGTAGTCAATCCACACGCTATAACCTTCGTTGTAAACAGTGCTTGTCCAAGCTGGCGTGATTGTGATAGTCAAAGCATTGCCAGGTCCTACGATGTAAGATGTGCCTGTGAAGTTGCCATAACCTGCGTTTTTGCCAGATGTGTTGGTAAAGATAGTAGTAGTACCTCTTGCCAATCTTACTGCACCAATCCATTCGTCAGCTACACTGTTTCCTTTTGATGCGCAATATGCTACTGTAGCGGCTGTTGTAGTGAAGTTGCCTGTTGTAGAGAAAGCACTCAAAGTAGTTCCGCAAACGGCTTGCACACGGAAGTTGTAAGCTGTAGAAGCTGTCAAACCAGAGATAGCGGCAGAAGTAGAAGTGCTTGTTACGTTAGTCCAAGTAGTAGCGGCGGCTGTTTTGTAGTTTACATTGTAGCTTGTCGCGCCTGTTACTGCTCCCCAAGAAATAGTAGCTGAAGTGCTTGCTACTGCTGAGCTAGAAGCTGTAGGAGTTGCCAAAGATGTAGGGCAAGTAGGTGTTGTGCCACCACCAAGACCATTTGAGCTAAGTAAAGATACACGTGCACCACCTACATCAAACAAAGCACGCGCTCTTGCTTTTTGACCTACTGTAAAGATGTTCATACATTGGTCATCTGTGTAATCCATGTAGTTCATGAACATGTCGCCATTCGTAGTATTGCCACAAGTTCTTTTAGGGAAAGCAGGGCAACCGCCGTTAGAAGTTTGTTGCGTAGGTGTGTCAGAAACCAAGTCATTTCCACAGTTTGCATCACCCCATATATGGCGAAGGTTCAACCAGTGACCAACTTCGTGTGTTGCTGTACGACCATAGCCAAATACGCCACCCAAAGAAGGGTTTACGCCAAAATATTTGTAACCCATTACTACGCCATCTTTGAATGTGCCTGCGTCAGTAGGGAAAGTTGCATAACCCAAAAGGCTTGAGCTTGAACCACCGAAGTTACATACCCACATATTGAGGTAAGAAGAAGGATTCCAAGCGTCTTTGCCACCTTGTGCTGATTGTTTTACGAATACACCTTGCGTGTCACCGCCACCATATTCAAAAAATGTTCTCGTTGTTGAAGTGCGCGTGATACCTGTAGTAGCATTGCCTTGAGGGTCACGAGTAGCCAACTGGAATTGGATTTCAAAATCTGCTCCAAGGCTTGCGAAAGCTGAAGGAGTGTTTACTTTGTCTGCATTGGTACGGCGAAAATCGGCGTTCAATACATTGATTTGAGATTGGATAATGGCATCAGAGATGTTCTGTGCCGCAGTGTTATATACCACGTGAACCACTACAGGGATAAATTTTGTGGAATTTCTCGCGAAGCTCCTTAGGAGATACGCTCAACATAGTTTCTACGTCAGGAGTACCGCATTGACGTTGTGCCTGAGCAAAAGAGAGCGAACCTAAGAAACAGGCTCCAGCTACGAGTAAATTTTTCATCATGTTGTTACGGGTAAACATTGTTAGATTGGGGTTGGAAAAACGGTGAGAAAATCTTATGTTAGATTGATTGGTTTTGCGGGTGCAAAGGTAGGCAAGATTTTTTTAACCCTCCAAATTTTTAGCAAACTTTTTTTTGAAAGACTGTAGTTTTCTATAGGTCAAAAAGGCAAATTAACAAATAATATTCTGCAACTCTGTTGCATAAGAAGGTGTTAATTTTTAGTTAATGAGGCATTGACAAACTTTGTTTAGATTGACTCCAAATAAAATTTTTTTTTCGTACAATGTAAGAAAACAAAAGATTTTTTACTTTTCAACCGTTTGCACTGCAAAGTAAAGAGGTAAAACCTTGTATTGACAGTAGATTGTGTAAGTAAGGTTTTATTTTCAAATAATTTTGAAAGTTCAGAAACATTTACGTATCTTTGCCGTATAAATTCAACAAAACCCCTCCGAAGTGTATGAATACTACAGAGAAAGCCATCATTTTTGATAATAATTGCCCTATGTGCCAGCTATACACGCAGGGCTTCGTGCAGGCGGGTATGCTCAAACCCGAAAACCGCATAGCTTTTACGTGCTTGCCTGCCCAATACGCCTCGCAAATAGACCTTGACCGAAGCAGACACGAGATAGCCTTGCTTGATGTGCAGGGAGGCGAGACGCTGTATGGGTTAGACAGTCTTTTGTATATGATAGGAACGCGCTTGCCTACGTTGGCGCGGATAGCGAGATTTGCTCCTTTTTACTTTTTTTTCAAAGTCTTGTACGCCTTGGTTTCGTACAACAGGCGAGTCATCATACAAGCCAAACCCAAAGCGTTTGATTGCGCTCCCGACTTTCACGCAGGTTATAGGCTTGCCTTCATTGTGCTTGCCTACGTTTGGAGTAGTTTTGTGTTGGGCATACCTTTGCTGTATTTGTTAGGTATCATTGCGGGGCATTATGCCTTGCCTTTTTTGGGTAAACACCAAAGAACTGAACTATTGGGGCAGTTGGCGGTGAGTTTGGTAGTGGCTTGCTTATTGGCTTGCCTGCACCCTGTGGCGGGTTGGCTCGCAGGGGCGTTGAGCTACGCGCTTAGGCTACGTTTTTGGATAAACACGCCTTCTGTCAAAACAGACGCTGTATAAGCAAACGCGCTTATATTGAGCAAGCCCCCTTCAATACTCCAACTTTTTTATACCCTTGTAAGGGTATTTTTAAAAATGCTGAAAACCATAAAACATTGATTTTACGTGAATTCGGAATTAGATTTAGAGCTAAAATATTGTAAATCAATTTGTTAAACAAAGGATAATCCACGTTTAACCCTTAGGGTGGAGGGCATACATGGTAGATTGCACAAATTTGTGTAAATGCCCTCCACCCTAAGGGTTGAACGGTAAATTTTTTAGTGTTTGTATGTGAGTGGAATTTGTTTTAAATTTGACAAATAGTCTTTGTATGCTTGCAATATAGATTTGCGCTTCTGAGGAGGTGATATCACATTCATTATAGCCAAGAGAAATTTTTTCCACCTTCCAACGCTGTAGCAAAGGCTTGAAAAGGCGTATTTTTGTGTAATTCATTGCTCTTTATTACTTTGATTTTCAATCCCATTTGTGTTTGTGCTTTTTTTTGCCATAAAATATATAAAACACTCAATATCAAGTATTTAGCTTTTGAGAGGCTTCGGCTCGCAAGTCCTAATATGAATATAATTATTGTGGTATGATTTTTTATCTTTTAATTTTTAGTATTGCCTACTTGATAGCAGGAATAGTATATGAAGGTGCGAAAAAATCTTTGTATAGTCATATCCGACACACCATCAGCGAATTAGGAGAAATTACCTATACCCGCTCTGCTTGGGTAAGTTGGGGACTGTTTTTTCCTGTGGGCGTTTCTTTTTTGTTAGTTGGTTTTTTGGGCGCGAAACAAGAATCCATACAAGGCATAGCCATGTGTTTGGGCGCGGGCTACGTGGTTGCTACATTATTTCCTTGTGATGAAGGCTCGCCTATGGAAGGAAGCTGGAGGCAAGTCATACACAACGTAGGAGGTGCTATAGAATACATAGGCAGTTTGTATTTTGTAGCCAAAAGCGATATTTCGCTTTTCAACGGATATGTGGCTAAGGATTTGCTTTTGTATGGCATCATACTTTGTATAATACTTATCTCGTTGCCAACGCTAAAAATAAGAGGACTGTTTCAAAGAATTTTAGAAGCCTTTTTGTTGTTTATTGTAGTGTCTGCATTTATGTAAATGATACTAAGAATGTTTGTTACCACATCTCTTAATCCATAATTTCCCCGTTAGTTGAAGTCTAAGAGCCTATTCAAAAATAACTTTGCTTGTTAGCCCCGTAGGGGCGATATCTTTGTAGCAATGACATTGTTGAGATTATCAAAGCCCCGTAGGGGC
>RDXI01000411.1 GCA_004292795.1 Bacteroidota bacterium
TTGTATCCTCTGGGGTTGCCATAATTGGGTTGCCGCTTGTTTCGAATCTCCAGTTGATTGTGTAGTAGAAGCATTTTTGGAGCTCTAGCTTCCCACCTGTTGCCCATAGAAGTGATTCCCATGTTTGTGCCATCTTTTGCGCTGTCGTTGTCAGTGTGTGTAGGTTGTTGATGGATTGTAGCATGGACCATTTGTTGAGTCGATTGTGTTCGAGTTGTGGTGTGAAGTTGTTTACTATTAGTGTTGTATCATCCACAAATCCATCGATTGGTCTGGTTGTTGTTTTTTCTAGTTGTATTTTTCGATGGTTGTATTGGGGTGTTATTTCGTTCTTTTGTTTTTGGGGAATTGGTCAAGATAGTTTTGCGCAAAATGTTTGGAAATTACTTCCAAATCAAGTGAATACGCCTCTCAAGAATACGTTTGAAGTGCTAAAAGGCACAGGTAACCGCTCTTTGGAAGAAGTGATGCCACTTGCCTTCCAATTCATTGACAGAGATTTTCCGAATTTTGGTTTAAGCAAGGAAACTATCTGGCTAAAATTTACGGTGCAATCTATGGCAAAAGAGGACATGGAGTGGCTCTTGGAGATAAAAGCACCTTTTTTGGCTACTGCCGACTTTTATATCCAAGATAGTTTAGCAAAATGGCAAACTGTTTCGGTAGGCTATGAGCAACCTTTTGCAAATAGGCGCGTATTTTATCAGCACCCGAATTGCGCTATTCGCCTTAAAGCTTTTGAGAAAAAAACGATTTATTTGTGTGCAAAAGCAAACGGACTTTTCGCCATTATGCCCTTTGCGATAGCCCCTACAGAAATTTTGCAAAAAGAACATACTCAAATTCATTTTGTATATGGAATTTATTTTGGAATTGCATTTTTTGTATTGCTTACCAATTTATTCGCACTTTTTGTTTATAAAGACAAGGTGTATTTTTTCTATAGTTTCTATATTATTTCTTCTATTATATTTACTTCTTGGCTGACAGGTCATATTTTTTGGGTAGTGCATCAATATCCGCTTATGTATTATTATTCGGGTTTGTTTTTCGGTACGCTTACCCAAATAAACATAGCACAATTTCTTATTCGATTTTTAAAATTAGATGATTATTCGCCTTTTCGCAAAAGACTATTTATCATTTACAGCATTATCGCGCCCATTGCTTACTTCATTCTGATACTCTTTGCAGGAGCGTATGAGATGATTATGTTGGGCATTGTGTTAGCTAATTTGCTTACTTTTTTGGGTATGGAAGGGGCTTGGAGCGTACATAAAAAAGGACACCCAACGGCTATTTATTTTTGTGTTGCCTATTCTATTTTTCTTGTGGGTGTAACGCTAATGTCTTTGTATGGTATGGGCATTATCAACAATTTTGAGGCTAAATTTGGTTATGATTGGGCGGCACTGTGCGAGATGATTGTGATTTCTTTTGCCCTATCGGTGCAACAAGGCAAGGACATAGACAAGGCGCAAAAAGAAGCCTTGTTTCAAACAGAAAAAAACAAAAGATTGATACAAGAACAAAATACTGTATTGGAGCAAAAAGTAGCAGAAAGGACAGCAGAATTAGCCGAAACAAACGAAGAACTGAACCACACTTTGCAAACTGTAGAACAAGAACGCCGAAAATCGGACTCGCTCTTGCTGAATATCTTGCCTACCGAAGTAGCAAGTGAGTTGAAAGAAACAGGCAAGACAGAGGTGAAATATTTTGAGTCCGTAACGGTTCTTTTTGCAGATGTAAAGGGTTTTTCAGCCCTTGCCACTAAGATAAGCCCGCAAGCATTGATTGCAGAACTCGATGCGACTTTTACCAAAATGGACGAAATTAGCGAGCGTTTTGGACTTGAGAGAATTAAAACTATTGGCGATTGCTATATGGCTTGTGGCGGTCTGCCTCATGCAAATCGAACACACGCTTTTGATGTAGTTTTATCTGCGCTCAATATTCAGCATTGGATGCATGAAGAACGAGAACGCAGGCAAGGCAATTTTTGGGAAGTAAGACTCGGAATCCATACAGGGGACGCGGTAGCAGGCGTAATAGGCAAG
>RDXI01000107.1 GCA_004292795.1 Bacteroidota bacterium
TTTCCGTAGGTTTGCACCTACGGCTATTCATTGTGCGACCTCTTCGAGGTCGTGTATAAACTAAACAGCAATTTGCGAACCCCGAATGGGGTTCTACTATGAATAGCCGTAGGTGCAAACCTACGGAAACGTATATTTTACACACATCTTAGCTTAATAGCATTGGGTTAAAGTCCCAGACTCGCCTTCTTTTTCAACTCCTCCAATTCTTGTTGGACTTGTATGGCTTGAAAGGCTTTGTTGAGTGCTACTTCATCAAGGTCGTATTCGAGTTCGAGTTCATTCAGGGCTGTTTCGAGGTCAAAGTCGGGTTTGATAATCAAATGACTGATATGGGAGGCAAGCGTGGGACCTACCCACATCGTAATAGCTGAGCCACGCGAAGCCAACATTACCACACCCTCAAGAACAGTGCGTTTTAATGTTTTTGTTTTCATATTATAGGTATTTTCAGCAAAAATAAAAAAAATTCTTGATAAAATTGCTTTTTTCCAAATAATATTTTGTTTCTTTGCAAATGAAAATCTAATTTTTTGTATGAAAACAATCAAAATCGACAGTACTGATAAAAAAATCTTGCACATCTTGCAAGGCAACGCGAAAATCACCAACGCGCAACTATCTAAAGAAATAGGCTTATCGCCTGCCCCCACGCTGGAGCGTGTGAAGAAGTTGGAAAACTTGGGGCTTATCCGTAGCTACCATGCTATGGTCGATACGGACAAAGTGGGCTTGGGCGTGAGTACCTTCGTGCAGGTGTTCTTGCAAAGCCACAAAAAGTCGGTTATTGATGCGTTTGTGGAAAAAATCAATACCATCGACAACGTTATCGAGTGCCATCACATTACAGGTTCTTGCGACTTTTTGCTCAAAGTGATAGCCCCCGACATTCAAGCCTACCAAAAACTCATCCTCGAACAAATAAGCGAAATAGAGGAAATCAGCAATATGCAATCTATGGTAATCCTTTCTACGTTCAAAGACACGAAAATCTTGCCTATTCCCTAAGCCCCTGCTACGTTCCACTTTCCAAAGGTGGAATTTTTTATTTAGGGCTTTTTTAGCTTGTTTTTGGCACTTGTGCAATACTTGGCTAAAAATTTGCAAAAGATATTGTGAAAGTCTAAATAAAGAACGTACTTTGTAGATTGAAAAACCGTTAGTTCGCCCTCTGTCATTATGTTTGGTTTTAAGCTCACTATTCGCAACAACATTTTTTTACAATTATTTGTCATCGCCGCACTCATCACAGGCAACTATATCGTGGTGTTGTGGTATGACCAAGACCTTTCCGAAGTTGAGAAAACGGTGGATTTGGTGGATAGGAACGGCACGTATGCCCAACAAATCGCCTTGTACGCAGGTCATGTTACTCAAAGTGACGAAGAACGCTCCACTGCCAAAGAGGACAAGTCAAGACTCAATGATGCCATCAATCACTTCGAAGACATCATGCAAGTATTGAAAAAAGGAGGCGTAAGCCCCGAAACACGGGTAAATATTGGAGCTATCCCTGCCGAACTTAGCGCGGGCTATTTCGTAGCTTTAGAGCGCGAATGGCTCAAATACAAAAAAAATGCAGAGGACATTGTAGAAAAAAACTTATATCTGTCTGACAAAACCCGCAACCCTGCCGTATTGGTGGCGTATGAATACATCAAAAAGAACAGCGAAATGTTGCTCAACCGCAACCGCGCTTTGGGTGATGCCTACCTTGCCTACTTCGACAAAAAGCAAGCAAGTCGTGATGGCGTACTTCAGGTAATATACCTCGTGAATATGGTGCTTGTGGTATTGATGGTTATTTATATCATTTACAACGTAGTGCGACCTATCTCAAAACTAAACGAAATTGAAAGTATTGTGCGTGAAGGAAACTTTGCACGCGATATTGACTACAAACGTGATGACGAATTGGGAAAAGTAGCCAAGTCTATCAACCAACTCTTTACAAACTTGCGTGGCGCGTCTGACTTTATCCGCTCCATAGGCGAGGGCAAACTTGACACCGCAGACCTAAAACTGACTACTGACAACAACAACAATGACCGATTGGGCGCGGCACTTCTGGACATGAGGGACAAAATGAGCCAAGTGGCAGAGGCTGACCGACAACGCAACTGGGCTTCGGAAGGTTTGGCAAAATTTGCCGACATTTTCCGTACCTCGAACCAAGCCGAAGATTTTACATACATCATCATCTCGAACTTAGTCAAATACTTAGATGCCAATCAAGGCGGACTTTTTATCGTGAATGATGCGGAAAAAGAGGACGTGTATTTGGAATTGGTAGCCTCGTATGCCTACGAAAAACGCAAATTTTTGGTAAAACGCATAGAGTTGAGCGAAGGACTCATAGGCGAAACATTCCGCGAAGGTGGCACGGTATATATGACCGAAGTACCCGACAATTATGTAAACATCACTTCGGGCTTGGGCGAAGCAAATCCTAAAAGCGTGTTGCTCGTACCGCTCAAACTGAACGAAGACATTTATGGCGTGGTGGAACTTGCCTCCTTCCGCGAGTTCGAACCGTATCAAATAGATTTTGTAGAAAAATTGGGGGAAAGTATTGCTTCTACCTTTGCTTCAGTGAAAAATGCCGAGCAAACGCAAAAGCTACTCAAGGAATCACTCCTCTTGCAAGAACAAATGCAAGCGCAAGAAGAAGAAATGCGCCAAAACCTTGAGGAATTGATGGCGGCACAAGAAGAACTACAGCGTAGCAATGTCACGATAGTCGACCAAAAAGAAAAATTGGAGCAAGAACTTGCAGATGCACAAGCCTACATCGAGTCGTTGGAAGAGGAAAAGCGCGTTTTGCAAGACAAAATCTCTCAAATCATTACCTCAAATGGGTAGGTATTGTTGCTTTTGGAACAAAATTCAAAATATCAAAAAACATGGAAGTTTACAAAAGTGTGTATTGGGCTATTCTTTACGACAAAGAAACGCACTTATTAACGCCTATTTGGAATAGTACCTCTGCGGATATGACCGAGGAATCCTATAAATCCGAAATGGAAAATTATGTAGAGCTTGTGGAAAAATATGAGCCTAAGCAACTGTTAATCGATTGCCAAGAGTTTTACTTTCCGATAGCTCCACACATACAGGAATGGATTGATGCCACCATATTCCCAAGAGTCCTTGCCGTGGGTGTAAAACACGTAGCTATTGTAGTACCTTCAGAAATAATAGCCAATATATCTGTCCAACAGGCAATGGAAGAACCCAAAGGGACGAAGTTTGTAACGCGTTATTTCGACAAAAGAACTGATGCCAATCAATGGCTACTTTCCGTATCATAAAACGAACTTCAAGAAAAGAGTTTATCCTGATGGGTAAACTCTTTTTTTAGGCTTGCCTACCCCAAAGCAGGCAAGGCTTTTCAAGAAAAATTCTTACCTTTGCACTTTGAAAAACCTTATCGTTTGAAAATAATATGAGCAAAAAAATAGTACAAGTTGGTGATATTGCGTGTGGAAGCGAACCCCTTTTTTTGATTTCGGGTCCTTGTGTGATAGAGGAGGAGAGCATCATGATGCGCACCGCCGAACACCTGAAAGGAGTAGGCGAGCGTTTGGGCATACAAATCATTTACAAATCGTCTTTTCAGAAAGACAATCGTAGCTCGGTGCAATACTATGACGGACCAGGCTTAGAGAAAGGCTTGGAAGTATTGGCTAAAATCAAAAAAGAGTTTGGTTTTCCTATCCTTTCCGACATACACTATCCCGAACAGGCAAAGTCGGCAGGCGAGGTATTGGACATTATCCAAATTCCCGCGTACCTATGTATGCAAACCACGCTTGTAGTGGCTTCTGCCAACACAGGCAAGACTGTAAACATCAAACATGGGCAGTTCCTCGCGCCTGAAAATATGAAACACCCTATCAAAAAGATAGAAAGCACAGGCAACGAAAACATTATCGTTACAGAGCGCGGTTATACGTTTGGTTACAATGACTTGATAGTCGACCCGCGTGCCTTTTATCACATGAATCAGTTGGGTTATCCTGTAGTGTTTGACGTAACGCACAGCATACGCAAATATGGCATACCCAGCGCAGACGCAAAAGGCGGAGCGCGTGAGTTCTTGCCTACCCTTGCACGTGCAGGCGTGGCGGCAGGCATTGATGGCTTGTTTATCGAAACACACCCCACGCCTCAAACGGCTCTTTGTGATGCGGCAAGTCAATTGTGTGTTACCGATTTGGAAGAGTTTATGAAGCCTTTGCTCGAACTCCACGCTGTAACGCGCAAATACGCGCACATGAAAATAGAATACTAACCTTCGAAAAATCTTTGTCAAAATATAAAAAATAGGTTTTGGCAAAGATTTTTCCTTTTTTGAAATGTATGCGAAACGAGCCTTTTTTTGCTATATACGAACAAGGTGCTATCTGTTGGGAAACCTTTGAAACACGCACCGAAGCCGAACACTTTTTGGGTACAGGCGCGGAGATAGAAGCCCTCTATCCCATTGCCATTTATAACCTCACGACCAAAAAAATCGTGTGGCATCACCCCGAATTGGACGAAACATTTATCGAAGAACAACTTACCAAAATCAATCAACAGTTTTGAGTAAGAGAAACATATAAAAGTTGTAGCGTACAAAGTACGTTATAAACGTCTTAAAAAAGTGGAATACATTTTTTTTGAGATTTTTTTGTATATAAAAAAATAGTTGTATATTGCCACTTCAATCAAAAGCTATGAAATATATACAGGTATTTTGCGTCTTGTTGTTTTGCAGTTGCGAACCATCAACGACTACGCCCACTCCCCAACAAACAGGCGAGTTTCAACTCTCCTTTGCAGAAGACATTCCGCGCTATATCAGCGTGTATGGGCTTACACCCAATAAACGACCACTCGCGCCTATTCAGAAATCATTTGATGAACGAAGACGCGAGTTTTACAAGTTGCCAAGTTCTGCTCAACACGATACAGTGCGCTATGTGTTGGAGAGCTTGCCTGCCAATGCCGATACATTGACGCTAACCTACAAAAGAGTATTGGTGCATGATAAAGAGCAAAGCGTAATTATGAGCCAAATTGCAGAGGCTCGCATTGTGTACGCACTTACCACTTTTACGCCTGATTGGGTTACGCTAACAGAAACCAACATTTTACTGAAAAAATAATGCGCCCTCTATTTCTGATTTGTATGTTAGTATGCGTGTGGCAAAACAGCCTTTTTGCCCAACAAGCTACGATGATAGGCTTGGAGGTAGGCAAGCCTCTTGTCTTTCCTGCTTCTACCAAAGGCACTTTCTTCGAGGTGCAAGCCAAACAAAAAGTATTCAAAAATGCGTATCTGCAAGGCGCGTTGGCTTGGGGAAATCATTATCCTGTGTATGGTCAAACAAATGGACGATATTTGCTCGAGCCTGTCAATATAACAAAGTATCAAACACAAGGCTTTGCTTTCAGAACAGGGCTTATGACTGTATTGAAAAGCCCGATTTGGCGAAAAAGAACTTTCCTGATGTTGGGCGGGCAAGTGTTCTATGGCAATACTTCCGAAACCATCGATTTTACGATTGAGGACAACTATTTTGGTGATAAGACCTATCAAATTACCCACAAAAATATGTCAGCGTTTGGGGTTGGTGGTTTGTGTATGTGGTTTTATAAACTTTCGCCCAGCTTTAGCCTAAGCTTAGAAGGGAGTTTATCCATGTTGAGCAATCCAGCAAGGCGTTTGGCACAGCCCGACAATATACAAGTTTATCCTTT
Source organism: Bacteroidota bacterium (assembly GCA_004292795.1). GTDB lineage: Bacteria > Bacteroidota > Bacteroidia > Cytophagales > Microscillaceae > RDXI01. The sequence continues at coordinate 5,749 of RDXI01000107.1, forward strand.
TTATTTGAAAGGGGCAGGCGTTATCATCAATCCACGCGCCAATGGAATACTTTTTGGTGCGAATACAGGCTTAAAATTGTTCTATATGTTCTCCAAAAAATCTTAACCCATTATGAAAAAACTACTCTTTTTTTTATTTCTTTTGTGTGGTGTTTTGCAAGGTTGTTTGCGAAACCCTTGCCCGAACTATCCTGAAGGAGATATAACAAGTACAACAGCTATTTTTATGCAAAATGGCGTGAAAGTAATACCTTTTACCAAAGTATATGCTATTGGTGGTACGGGCGCACTTGGGCTTACTGACGATAAAACAGGTTATATATTGCCTTTCAATCTTAAAGCTACCCAAACCTCATTTGTGTTTGAGAAAAATACACAAAGGGATACCCTAACTTTGACTTATAGGGTAGATCATTTTGAAGGCTCAGGTACTTGCCCATCAAGTACTCGTATTTATGAAACCAAAATAAGTGTTGATAAAACATCTTTCAATTCAAGTCAGATTGTGATATCCACCAATATTGATAAACCCAACATTACAATAACACTTCCCTAAAAACAATTTATGATACATCTTACCGAAATAGACGGCTTTCCGCTTGAGGCATTAGCCAAAGACTTAGGCGATTTGCGCTATGATGCTTTGGCAACTTTCCTGCAACATTTTGCAGACAAAATAGCACTCGATGCAGATAAGGACGCAGAACGTGGCAGGGCAAAATTGGCAAAACACCTTGCCCAAACAGTTTCCCTACTGCGAGAAGCGAAAACGGAGATAGAAGGCGCGTGGAAAATTTGTGAGCCATTTACGAAATAGCTTGCCTACACACTACAGTTGATGCACACGCCGTTAATCAACAAATTGGTTTCGGCAGGTCGGTAGCCTGTAGGCAAGACTACCGTAGGAATCACCACATCTTCGAGGCAATTCGTTTGCCCACATTGATTGCACTTGAAATGCACGTGGGCATGATGATGCTCATGCACTGCACAAGGGGCTTTGCACAAGGCATATTTAGGAAAGGACAAATCATCTAAAACCCTATGAATCAGCCCCTTGTCCAAAAAAGTACGCAATGTTCTATAGACCGTAACACGGTCATGGCGGTCGCCTATAGCCTCTTCTACATCTGCATGAGAGAGGGCATAAGTGCTTTGCAAAAAAATGTCCACAATATGTTCGCGGCAATCCGTATGGCGCAAATTGTACTGTTTCAGAAGCGTGTGAGCTTGTTTCATATTCAAAATTAGGTGTTTTTTTCTACAACCCAAAATTTAACAGTACGATTGCTATGACGAAAAAAAACTTGCCTACCCCTCTGCAAGCATCTTTTTAGCTGTTTCCCAATCTATAGGCGTTTCATGCCTATGTTTGGCAATGTACGCAAGGTCTTGTGCTTCTTGCTCTTCTGTATAGTCATCATCACTATCAAAAGGGCTAAATTTTAAGCCTAACTCACGTGCAAGGGCTTTCATAGCCTCCAATGCTTGTTCGTTGTCCGTTTGGATAACAAGGGTTTGTAACATACTTTCTATTGGAGTTTTGATGTAAAACGTTTTGGCTTGCCTACTGTATATATAGGTAAGGAAAAATAAAAAACAAAGCCTTTTGTACTGTTTCAGAAGCGTGTGAGCTTGTTTCATACTCAAAATTAGGTGTTTTTTTCCACACTCCCAAAAATTTAACTTTGCTATAACCTTACTTTTTTGATAATGGGAAACAAGATAAATTTTAGCACAATAGCCTCTTTACCAAATCAAAGTCGGGTTGATTAATATCCAAAAAATATTTCAACTGCCAAATTTGGGTTTTCTTAGCCTGTTTATTTGTCGTAATATCCCAAGCAGGATAAATTCTTATTCCTCTTTTGCCTTCCTTGCCATTTTGGGTTATTATTCCATTATCCGCTAAAACAGCCTTAGGGAAAATAAACTGTCCGAGATTGGAAGCGTTTTTTGAAGTGATGACAACGAAATCTAAGTCGTCTGCAACATCAAATGGTATGGTTATTCCCTCCTTGTTTCTTTTCCAAATAGTCACAAACTGACCTATTTTGGTTGGCGTAATTTTAGAAACACGATACAGAATTTTCTTTCCATTGAGTTCAAACGAACAAGCTGAATATTCTTCGCTTTCCAAACTCCGTTCTAATTTTCTTAATTCAAGCCCGCATATATCATACACCAATTCTTTTATAAGTTTTAGCTCTTCTGTCATTTTGGAAGGTTTTGAGGTAGGTTTATTTTTTTTGGTGTTGGGGAGGCAAGATTGGATTCGTTGAAACCCACAATTTTACATTATCAATGCCCTGCAACTCGCCTTCGAAAAACTGCAAAATTTCTTGTTCCGAATAGCGCAAACTAAAATGAATGAGTACAAATTGCGTTTGTGGGTGTGCCAATACGATAGGCTTCAGCAGTTGCCAATGCGTGTGTTTTCGTTCCTCCGCGTAGGCAAGATGTTCGGGCAGTAGGAAAGTACATTCTGTGAAAATAGTCGGGTAGTCAAATAGGCAAGGATTTTCGGCAAAAACATCTGTAGTAGTATCGCCCAAGTGCGCCCAAAGTGCGTGATAATAAGTTTCCTCTACGGTTTCTTCCTTTTTTTTCTGCCCTATCAAAATGCCAAATTCCTTTGCCTTGCCTTCTTGCAGGTATTGCTGTTTGAGGGCTTCATATTCAGGTTTGAGGCGTTTTCTTTTTTCTGAAAAAGCAAAACCTACACACACAATACTATGCACACACGCCACTACACGCGCCTCGTACTTGTCGTTTTCGCCCCAATACACCCGTTGGTCTTTCTCTACGCCTATGATGTGATGCGCTTTGCGCAAAGCAGGGTTGTAATTGCCCACATGGTTTAATTTCCTTCTCGCTGTGATGTATTCGTCCAAATAAGGCGCGACTTCTTTAGGCAAGAAAATACGCACTTCAGGCATACTCGCCATATATTCGATGTCCGCAGAATGGTCGGTGTGCGTATGTGTCAAGAACAAGCAACTCGCCTGATTGCCTTCTACCAAACCTGCATCTATGGCTATATTGGCTTGTGGTACATAAAAAAAGGTCTTATCTCCAGAGCGCGAATAACCCTTGATAGCCCAATCCGTTTGCGGAATCTGCCACACCTGCCACTGCCGAAAAGGGTGACTCTGCACAAGGTTAGGAATAGCCAAATCTTCTCTCATAACTTTTCAAAAAAAAATAATGTGGAGCGGAACATTTGATAAATCAAATGCCTACGCACACTTTACCACAAAAAACAACTTTCAACTCTCAACCCTCAACTCTCATCTCTCATCTCTCATGATATTCCATCAAACCCTCAATAGGCGTATGAATAACTTTGCCAAGCTCCATGCGCTTTGCCCACAAGACACGCTCAAAAACCTTTTTGTAATAAAAACCCACCGAACCCGAACAATGCACCTTGTATTCCATGTGGTTCGGAATAGTACACACATAACGGTCTATAAAGTCTGCAAAACTTTCGAACACCATAGCATAACAATCTTCATCATGCAAGTGGTCAATAAAAAAACGGCTGAATTGCGCCAAATAACGGTTAGGATATTCGCCCCTATAGACGCGCTCAAGCAACTCGGAGCGTGTGATGTCAAATTGATTAGCAAAATCTTTGGCTATTGAAGGGGCAAGCCTGTTTTGTAGGTAAGCCGTTACGATTTGTTTGCCCAAATACGCGCCACTGCCTTCATCGCCCAAGATGTAGCCCAAACTCCGTTCTTCACTTGCTATCTCGTTGCCGTCATATAGGCAAGCATTGCTTCCTGTTCCCAAGATACAAACAATGCCCGCTTCATTGCCACACAAAGCCCTGCACGCGCCTATGAGGTCGTGCTGAACCGTGATTTGGCTGTTGGGAAAAAGGCGCGACAAAGCATGATGCACCATTCCTTGCCTGTCGGCAGTGGCACAGCCCGCGCCATAAAAAAAAATTTCAGCAGGAGGCGCAACGTTCATGTTGTCCAAAAGTTCAGGCTTTAGTATCTCATAAATACTTTCACTTGTATGAAAGTACGCATTGATGCCTTGCGTGATGTAAGACGTTTGTGTGCCATCGGGAGCTATCAGTAGCCACTCCGTTTTAGTGCCTCCGCTATCTGCTATCAGTTTCATATTTTTTCAAAGAAATTCCACTCCGTTTGAGAAGTGGAATTTGTAAGGACTGAATTTATTTGATGTTGTAAGACTCAAGCAAGGCTTGGTATTGAGGCGAGTTTCTACGGCGTAGCCCTTCGTTCTTTGCCAATTCTTGAATGTGCAAAATGCCTTCCAAGATTTGTTCGGGGCGAGGCGGACAGCCCGGCACATACACATCTACAGGCACAACGCGGTCAATGCCTTGCAAGACGCTGTAGGTATCAAAAATACCACCACTCGAAGCACAAGCACCCACTGCAATCACCCAACGAGGTTCAGCCATTTGCTCATATACTTGCCTCACAATGGGACCCATTTTTTTGGCAATCGTACCCATTACCATCAACAAATCCGACTGACGAGGCGAGAAACTGGGGCGTTCTGCACCAAAGCGAGCCAAATCATACGTAGAAGCCATCGTTGCCATGAACTCAATCCCACAGCAAGACGTGGCAAAAGGCAAAGGCCAAAGAGAATTGGCACGCGCCAAACCTATCACTTTTTCGAAAGAGGTGGCAAAAAAACCTTCCCCTATATGCCCATCAGGGGCTTCGACCATTTTCATATCCTTATCAAGTTTTTAGTTCTCAAAACAGTATGTTTGGAAAAAATGTTTATATACAGGTTTCCCAAACCCGCAACAATCGCAGGCTGATATTGCGACAAAGTTAGCTAAACTTTCGGAAATTAGTTGCTGTAGCTCGAAAATATAATCGTGTTGTAGGGAGCAAGTTTATAGTATTTTGTTGTTTTATACAAAAATACAGCATTTTTCTCGTCTAAAAGCGTTATAATTGCGTATAGTTTTTCGAAAAGCTATCTCACAAAAAAACAAATATCCAGCTTACTACCTCTGAAAACGTATGGACTTTGAGGAATTGCGCAAACTTGTAAAACAAGGCGAAGGACAGCGCGTAGAGTTCAAACTAAAAGCTACGCACCCCGAAAAAATAGTGCGTGGTATGGTCGCTCTTGCCAATTCGGAAGGCGGTTGGCTCTTTTTGGGCGTGGGCGATGACCGCCTCATCAAAGGCGTGAAGTTCCCTGCAGATGATGAGTTCGTAATGGCAAAGGCTATAGGCGAGTACGCCTCGCCTCCGTTGCGCTATCGTCTGGAGAAAATCCCGATAGACGAAAACCCTGACCGCGAAGTATTGGCTTTCTACATTGCCAAAGGTTCAGAATTGCATTATTTCAAAGAAACGCCCCAAGAACGGAGAGGCAAGGCATACATTCGCATTGCAGACAAGTCTTTCAAGGCAAGCCCCGAAATGTGGGAAGTGCTGAAATATCGCATCAAGAACAAGAGCGTAAAATTTCATTATGGCGACAATGAGCGTGTTTTGTTGCAATACTTAGAAAAGAACAAGCACATTACTGTAGATGAGTTTGCCACGCTTGCCCAAATTCCCCGCCCCAAAGCCTCACGTACTTTGATTTTGTTGGTTGTGGCGCGTGTGCTGAAGATTTATCCGCAGGAAAGCGGGCAAGATTTCTTCGAGTTCAATGAAGATGTGGAAAGTTAAGACTTGTACTAAAATAAAATTTAAAATGCGCCAAAAACTTAACACAGAGATACGGAGAAGCACGAAGAAACACTAAGTTCTTGTGTAGCTCCGAGGTTCTCTGTACCTCTGTGGTGTCTTTTTTTACGCAAGTTAAGAATTATTTTAACGTGAATTCGGAATTAGATTTGGATATAAAACATTGTAAATCAATTTATTAAACAAGTAACAATCCACGTTTAACCCTTAGGGTGGAGGGCATACAT
>RDXI01000108.1 GCA_004292795.1 Bacteroidota bacterium
TAGCACACCCTTTATAGGGTGTGTTCATAGCAATCGACACCCCGCACCCTAGAAAGGGTGCGCTACAGTCTTTTGTTATATGCACTTTAAAATTTATTTACAAGGGCTACAGGCAAGATGCCTAACGCTACAAAATATGCCCATTAGTAACTTTCGTTTTCATTCGGAAAGTCATTATTGCGTACATCAGTAACATATTGTTGGATTGCACCCGTAATAACTGTATGCAAGTCAGCATAACGGCGAATGAAGCGCGGTTTGAAGGCTTGATTGATGCCGAGCATATCGTGCAATACTAACACTTGCCCATCAACGCCACCGCCTGCCCCAATGCCAATGACAGGGATAGAAACCGACTCGGCTACTTTTTGCGCCAAATGTGCGGGAATTTTCTCCAACACCAAACCGAAACAACCTATTTCTTCCAACATACGTGCATCATCAAGCAGGCGAGCCGCTTCTGCTTCTTCCTTAGCACGCACCGCATACGTCCCAAACTTATAAATAGACTGAGGCGTAAGTCCCAAGTGTCCCATCACAGGCACACCCGCACTCAAAATACGAATGATAGACTCGCGTATTTCTTGCCCACCTTCGAGCTTCACTGCGTGTCCGCCTGACTCTTTCATAATGCGAATAACAGACCGCAAGGCTTCTGTAGAATTGCCTTGATACGTCCCAAAAGGCATATCCACCACAACCAAAGCTCGCTTCACTGCGCGTACTACTGCCGAAGCGTGGTATATCATTTGGTCAAGTGTGATAGGCAAGGTCGTTTCGTGTCCTGCCATTACATTCGAGGCAGAGTCGCCTACCAGAATAACATCAATGCCTGCCATATCGACAAGCGTAGCCAACGAATAATCATACGCCGTAAGCATACTGATTTTTTCGCCTCTGTTTTTCATTTCTTGGAGCGTGTGAGTCGTAACGCGCTTTACTTCTTGAGCATACGTGGACATGGCGGGAGGGGGAAGGGTGGAAGGGTAGAGGGGGAGAAGGGGAGAAGGGTGGAAAGGTTAAACCAACTAACTAACTGACAAACCAACCAACCAACAACACACAAAAGTAGTGGAATATTGTAAATGACAACAATTTTTGTGTATTTTTGTGATAAATTCCTTTTGTATGCTCCTTCTCACGCCTCGCCATTGGCAAGAATATGAATTGATAGACTGCGGTAATTTCGAAAAGTTGGAACGCTTTGGCAAAATCATCACAGCACGCCCCGAACCACAAGCCGTTTGGGATAAGTCGCTCTCCGAAGAAGCGTGGCTCGACAAAGCGCATGCGTATTTTACCAAAGAAAAAAACAACCCTGAACGCGGGCAGTGGGAATTTAAGTCTGATAATACTGCCCCGAATTGGTACATTCGCTATCAAACAGAGGCGTTGGCACTCCAATTCAAGCTCTCTTTCTCGTCCTTCAAGCACGTAGGCATCTTTCCTGAACAAGCCGAAAATTGGGATTTTATAGCGAAAGAGGTGGAAAGGTTGAAGAGTAGAAAGGGAGAAGGAGTAGGCAAGCCTAAAGTCCTGAATTTGTTTGCTTATACGGGAGGCGCGACTCTCGCAAGTTGTCAGGCAGGGGCAGACGTAACGCACTTAGACTCTGTAAAGCCCGTTGTTACGTGGGCGCGTGAGAACTTGGAAGCCTCCAAACTCGAAGGGGTGCGCTGGATTGTGGAAGACGCGCTGAAGTTCGTCAAGCGAGAGGCAAGGCGAGGCAACCACTATCAAGGCATTATCCTTGACCCGCCTGCCTACGGCAGAGGCGCGGAAGGCGAAAAATGGGTACTCGAAGAGCAAATCAATGAAATTTTGAGTTTGTGTGCTTCCCTACTTGATGAGGAAAAGCATTTCTTGGTTTTGAATACCTATTCGTTGGGTTTTTCGGCTTTGATAGTGGAGAATTTGCTGAAGGCGCATTTTGCCAACTCGCCTACCCACGAGTTCGGAGAACTCTATTTGCAAGATAGTTTTCAGAAAAAACTGCCTTTGGGTGTGTTTGGGCGTGTGGCGAAGTGATGCTCTGTTGTTTGAGTCCAATAAACATTTGCATTTCTCCTTTTTCTTGCCTACTTTTGTCTTATCAAACTGTCCCCGCGAGCTACTGTTATGTAACTTACGGAGGTGTAGCCATGTAAAAAGTTTGGCTTGTTTGGGTGTAAGTGTTTGATTTTCAATACTTTGTATAAAACATAAAAAATAATGCCTACTATTTGCATTTCTGGTTTTTCTTGCTTACTTTTGTCTTATACAAATGCCTCAGCCCGCTACTCATACTGTAACAAACTGAGGCGAAGCCATGATAAAAATTGTAGCTTTATTTTGGTAAGTAATTGATTATCAATGTTTTATTTTTTTAATACAGTTATACCAACAAAAATTTTAATGATGTTTTTTGATTTTAAACCTTCTCAAATAAAAATATGCTAACCGAAATAATTGTTAAAAATTTAAACAATAGATATAATTTTAACCTGTCTTTTCAAAGAGATTTAAATATACTTACTGGTCGAAATGGTTCTGGTAAAACAACTTTATTGAAAACAATCTGGTACAGTTTGAGTGGTAATATTAAACACGCTCTAAATGAATTAAATTTTGATAGTATTAGTATAGTTACAGACAAAGAGGAGCTAAACCTGTCAATTAGTTCAGGAGAAGTTGATACAATATTTCTAAATTTTAATTCTCAACTATACCCTGAGAAGAATATCTCATATAATAAAAATAAAAACACTAGAAAAAGTCTTAACAGTATTTTAGATGAAATTCCTTCGTTTTCCGAAGATACTCTTTTTTTTCCCACATTTCGCAGGATAGAAGGTGGATTTTTTACAGAGATGAAAAACTCATTCTATCCTAACGATTTAGATTATGTAAATCAAATGCGTCTTCTTAGAATATCACGTACAAAAAAGTTTAAGCATCAATTTATTGCTTCTGTATCTACAAATGATATTGTAAATTTATTAACAAAAAAATATGCAGAAATATCTACTGAGGTATTAAAGATAGAAAAAGAACAATCAGATTTTATTTTACAGAGTGTGGATAACTCTAATGATGAAAAAGGTATTTTAAATAAAATAAAAGAAAAACAAAGAGAAATAAATGAACAAAAAACTAGACTTCTCAAGCCTTTTGATGTTTTATCCGATTTAATACAACGAATATTTAAAGATAAAGGGATAAAAATAACTGAAAATTTATTCTTTGGGGATACTAGTTCAGCTATTTTGTCAGATAAACTTTCTTCTGGTGAAAAGCAGATGCTGAGTTTCTTATGCTATTGTATATTTACAGAAAACAGTATTATATTTATAGATGAGCCTGAACTAAGCCTACATCCCGATTGGCAAAGATTACTAATACCAACACTCTTAGAAGTATCTACAACAAATCAATTTTTTATTTCTACACATTCACCATTTATATATTCAAAGTATCCAGACAAAGAAATTATTTTGGACGAAGACAAAGGAGGTATATAACTATGGCTAAAAAAAGTATATTCACTATAGACGAACTTGTATCTCAATTACAACGTTCACAACTGCCTACAATTCTCGTAGAAGGGAACGATGATATAATTATTTATCGACAAATAGAAAAAAAACTAGGTATAGGGAAGGTCGATTTTTTGCCATGTGGTGGTCGAAATACCCTTTTAAAACTTTTTGAAAGAAGAGAAGAGTTTAAAGAACTAAAAGTTTTCTTTATTGCAGATAAAGATATGTGGGTATTTTTGCCTGTACCTATTGTTTATCAAAATATACAGTTCACAAGTGGATATAGTATCGAGAATGATCTTTATTATGATGCAAATAATAGGTTAGATGAGTTATTAGACTCTGATGAATTGGTGGGAAAAAAAGAGGTTTTAGATAATTTAGTACAATGGTTTGCTTTTGAAGTAGAAAAATATTTAAATAATCCACAAGAAACAAATTTTTCAGACATATCTCTTTTAAGCCCTAAAATTATGGAGCGTACAAATAATAAATTTATGCAAACATTTTTAGAAGATAGAGGTTTTTTAGAACCCAATGAAAGTACAATATCAAAGTTGAAAGAAAATAATTTCTTAAAATTAAGGGGTAAGTTTATATTTCAAGTATATACCAGAATATTTGAAATACGTAAGGAACAAAAAAGAGATATTGTTACATATACAAAAGAACAGCTTTTTGACTTGTGTTATAGAGAGTCCACAAAATGTAATTCAGATACAATAATTAATAACTTGATTAAATCAATCATTACTTTTTTTGATATTAAATAAAATGATGATTTTTATTTAATATTACACTATCATATTTCTTAGCATCCCGCTTGTTCTTTTCAGCAAGCGGGACGCTTGCTATTTTGTAAGTCGTAGCGTGATGCTACGACTAATAACGTGGAAAAATAATGTTTGTATTTTTGTTTTTTGGTGTTTATTTTTGGGTTATATTTTCATTTTTTCACGTTTCACATTTTCAAAAATAGCATTTTATTTGAGGTTATTATTTATTTTTTGCATTTTACATTTTCAAAAATAGTATTTTTTCTTGCCTACTCGAAACCCACGCAAGGCATTAGGTAGGCAAGATTTTTTGTTTTAATCTGCCCATCATAGAAGCCACCTATCGAAGTGCAAACAACCTTATTTTTCAATCTTGCAATGCCTTGAACACAGGCAAGGCTCTGTTATTGAAATCATAAAAGGCTTGATTTTCCCAACTTGAGCCATTTTGGGCTTGATTGCCTTTGAACGCTATCCATTCTGCCCCCCAATAACAAAAGCCTTTGGCTTGTGCATTGCGTGTTATTTGTTTGATTTGTAAGAGATAATCTCGTTGCCCTGTCGCAGTAGCAGGATAGGCAGTAAGCAGTTGATTGACATCTCCCACTACATTATTTGTCCAATCGTTCCAGCCTAATGTAAACGGATAAGATGTTTCTGCTATCAACACTTCTTTTTGATATTTGTTTTTGAGGGAGGCAAGTGTTTGCGAAAGTATCGACAAATCTTTGCCGTGCCAAAGCGGATAATACGACAAGCCTATCCAATCATAATCCAATATAGTCATACGACTATAAAACCAATCTGCATTTGCCAAACCCGCAAAATGAAGCATAATCTTGGCTTTGGGTGCGTGGTCGCGCACTGCTTTGATACCTGCCCCAAGCAAAATTTTAAAATTGGCTTCTTGTTGCAAACTGCCTTGTGGCAATAGAAAACCACCATTGATTTCATTGCCTATTTGGATAATTTCGGGCTGTATTTTAGTAACAATCTGTTGTGTATATTGATATATGCTATCTCGCAACACCAAAAAAGGGAGATTTTGCCAAACGCTTGGCGTAATTTGATTAGCAGGGTCTGCCCACGTATCCGAATAATGCACGCATAGCCAAACTTTCATACCCGCCGACTTGATGCGCTGTGCGAAGGCTTGTACTTCCGCCAAACTGGAGGTAAGCCCCGCAGGATTTTTCCATAAGCGCACCCTTACTGTATTGCAACCCGCTTTCTTCAAGGTAGTCAGCATATTTTCTACCGCGCCTGTTTCGTTGTAGAGCGTGATGCCCGTTCTTTCTATTTCAGGCAAGAAAGAAGCATCTACCGCCTTCACAAAAGCGTCTTCTTGAGTGGGTGGGGCAGGCGAGGTAGGCAAGGCAGGCAATTCTTCTTGCCAACTTTTGCAACTCAATAACAACAACAAAGACAAAAACCACCAATTTTGCATACAAATTTTTGAGTTAAACATTCACGCATTAGACTTCGGTTTATACAACACTTGTCATGCAAAGTTACTTATTTTTTGCCACATTGCACACTTCAAATTCTTACGCCTATTACCAATACATCATCAATTTGTTTCTCCTTGCCTACTTCCTGCCACGTAGCAAGTTGTTTGGCTAAGTGTTCGCGTTGGTTGGGCATTTCCCACGTGTGCATCTCCAGAAAAAGCTCTTTCATACGTTTTAGCCCAAACTTTTTGTTGCGCTCGCCTCCGAATTGGTCTTGATAGCCATCAGAAAACAAATAGAAGGTAACCTCGCCTATGTCGTGCATATCTATAGTTTGTTTGGCAAAAATCCTTTCTGCCTCTAATTGCTCGCCTCCAATGCCGAAACTGTCTGCTTTGAGGGCATATACTTCGTTTCGAAGCACATACACAAGCGGATTTTTCGCCCCTGCGAAGGAAACAGTTTGCGCCTCTTTGTCCCACACAATCATAGACAAGTCCATACCATCGCGGTTTTGGGTTTCGGCTTGTTTCAGGGTTTTGCGTATTTTTTTGTGTAGTTCGTTCAGGATTTGGTCGGGTTCTGTGATTTCGTGGTTCAGGATAATGTCGTTCAAGGTTTCATTGCCGAGCATAGTCATCAAGGCTCCAGGCACGCCATGCCCTGTGCAATCCACTACTGCCAAGATGATTTTTTGATTGATTTCTTGCAAATAATAAAAATCGCCTGACACAATATCGCGTGGCTTGAAGAAGATAAAATGCTGTGGCAAGGCTTGACTCATTTCTTCAGGCAAGGGCAGGATAGAACTTTGTATGCGTTGGGCGTAAGTGATAGAGGCGATGATGTCTTCGTTCTTTTGTTTGATTTCCTCTTGCGCCTTTTTCTTGCTTGTGATGTCGCGTGCAATCTTAGACGCGCCTACAACAGTGCCATCTACATCAAAGATAGGCGACACGCTAACCGCAATAAAGATGACATTGCCTTCTTTGGTTTTGCGTATGGTTTCGATGTGTTCGATGCTATAGCCCGCCCTTACCTGCACCATCATATCGTTTTCCTCGTCTATTTGTGCTTGTGTAGGAAAGATTTTCAGCAAGGCGTGTGGAATGTGGAGCATCTCGCCTGCCGAATACCCAAAAATATTCTCCGCACCCTTGTTCCACGAAGTTACGTTATATTCCAAATCCAAACTATAAATGGCATCTTCTGAAGTTTCTACGATATTGGCTAACTTCCTGATGTTCAACTCATTGCGTTTCTTTTCGTCTATGTCTTGGAATGTACCAAACAAACGGACAGGCTCGCCTTCGTGAAACTCCACTTGTCCGCGTGTGCGTACCCATACATCACGCCCTTTTGCCGTAACGATTTGCAGTTCCAAGTCCCAAGGCGTGCCATTTTGAATAGATTGGCTCATCATAGCCGACATTTTGGTTCTGCTTTCGCCTTTTTTGAAGAACGTAATGCCTGTAGCTATGTTGGGTTCGAAGTCCTTGCCTACCTCGTGTATCTCACGGGCAATGTCCGACCAAACCATTGTTTGATGCTCCAAATCCACGCTCCAAAAGCCAACACGCGCTATTTGGGCGGTTTGTTCGAGGCGTTCTTTGGTTTGTTGCAATCTTTCTTCAGCTTCTTTGCGCTCTGTGATAAGGGTTCGAACAGAGAAATATTTGTAAATTTTGCCGTTGTTGTCATACACAGGCGTTACTACAGCGTGTACCCAATAGAAAGAGCCATCTTTGGCTTTGTTTTTTACCTCGCCTTCCCACGTACCGCCCTTGCCTACAGTGCGCCACATTTCTTTCCAAAATTCGTGGCTATGGTAGCCTGAATTAACAACGTTGTGATTTCTGCCCAAAATTTCCTCGCGGTGATATTGCGAAACCCTGCAAAATTCATCATTGGCAAAAATAATATTGCCCTTCAAATCACCTACTGACACGATAGCACTATCATTCAAGGCAGTCATCATGGCTTGCATATCCGCATAAGACCTTTGGAACGCTTCTTGGGTAGATTTGAGCGTTTCCATGCTCTGATACAACTCCTCGTTGGCATTGCGGAGCGATTCTGCCGCTTCTTTTTTGTCTGTAATGAGGGTTCGGATAGAGAGGTATTTAACAATGTTGCCTTTCCTGTCAAAAATAGGGCTTATCACGGCATCAACCCAATAATAAGAACCATCTTTTGCTCTGTTCTTGATTTCGCCATGCCATATTCCCCCTTTCGCAATGGTTTTCCAAAGGTCAGTCCAAAACTCTTTGCCGTGATGCCCTGAATTGACAACATTGTGATTCTTGCCTATCAGTTCGTCTTCGCTGTATTGGGCAATGGCACAAAAGGCTTCGTTTACTTTCAAAATATTGCCCTTCAAATCGCCTACTGACACAATCGTGCCACGATTGAGAGCCAAATCCATCGCTTCGGCTTCGGAGTAGGCAAGTTCCAATGACTCTTGGATACTTTTCATTTCCTCCAAATTCTGCCTTACCTCCTCCTCTGTCGCGCCTAATTCTTGGTTCATATTGCGCAACTCGACTATTGCCTTATCTGCGTGTTGTATGATAGGTCGAAAAATAAAAAAGCCCGCCACTGCCACGCCCAATATAGACAAGATGAGCATTGCCCATTCTGCCCACCGCACTTTGGCAAGTTTTGTTGCATCTTCGGCTTCGTATTCATCTATGATTTTATCCATCAAAGCCTCGAAGGGAGCTTCATTGGCAACTATTTGTGCAAGGGCATCTTGCGTTTGTATGGCGCGTTTGGTAGAATCCTTTTGCTCTACAGCTCGCCACAGATTTTCGCTTTCTACTACCAAGCGGTTGTAGTAAGGTTGCAAGCTATCGTACAGTTTTTTCAGGCGAGGCGCGAGTACGTTTCCATCATGAAAGCCCAACGAATTGCTTTGCTGGGTAAGGTTGGCGTGTGCCTCCTGAAATGTCTTGAGGTGTTGTTGCAGGAGAGGAATATGCGTCTGTTCGTCTTTGTATTGCGAGAGTACAAAGGCGTGTTTGGCTATGCTTTGGCACAAAAGGCGTTGTTGGTTCGCAGTGTGCAGAACGGCAAGGTCAAACTTTTGACTCTCCAAAAAATTGCGCACCACAAACTGCCCTCCTATCAAAACAAGGGCTATCAAGCCTAACCCAATGGCATATTTTGTCTTCCAATGTGTAGAATTTATCGTTTTATCTTTACGCATCTTGTTTGTAGCAATACTATTATTGAGTATAGTTTTTTCTTTTTTTACTCCTAAACTTTGCTACAAAATTACAGAAATTTTGTTTCATGAAAAACTTTTTGGAGGGTATTTTCTTACATAACTTTGTTTTTAACGCAAATATTTGGTGATATTCGTTTTTGCAACTTAACTTTGTAACTGAAAAACAATCTCGCTATGAATCGTCGTAACTTTCTCAAAGCTACCAGTTTAGGAGCTATCGGACTTACCCTCCCCAATTTGCTTACTTCTTGCAACAATAAAGTAAACTCTGACGCGCCTGTGATTGTGATAGGCGCGGGTATGGCAGGGCTTGGCGCGGCGCGTGCCTTGAAAAGTGCGGGCTTTACCAACATCACTGTATTAGAAGCGCGTACTCGCATAGGGGGCAGAATTTGGACAAACAAAACTTTAGGCTTTCCTGTGGATATGGGCGCGGCTTGGATACACGGTATGCGCGGTGGCAATCCTATCATGGCATTGGCAGAAAGTGCAGGTGCTTCTACTTTCGAGGCTAATGACGAACTTTTAGCTGTTCATAATACTGATGGCAAAGTCATTGACAAAGGTACAATGGACACCTATTATAAGGACTACAACACCATGCTTCGTGAGATAGAAAACAATGGACAAGCGGGGCAATCGCTTAGCGATGCCGTGCAAGGTTACAACGCAAGTTATTTGAATGACAACATCATGAAGTATCAACTTAGTGCGTATGCAGAATTTGATGCAGGCGGAGCTATAGAAGACCTCGATGCTAAGTATTGGCAGAATGATAAGCAGTTTTCGGGCAAAGATGTATTAGTTCCTAATGGCTACGAAGAACTTGCGTTGCTCTTGACTGATGGCGTGAATGTGCGCCTCAATGCTGTGGTGTCGCAAATAGCCTACGACAGCAATGGCGTAAAAATTACGACTACCTCCCAAGAAACGTATTCAGGCAAGTATGTAGTCTGTACTTTGCCGTTGGGCGTACTGAAAGGAGGAGGCGTTACCTTCTCGCCTGCCTTGCCTGCTGACAAACAAACCGCCATCACACGCATGAAAGTAGGGGCTATCAACAAAGTAGCGTTGGTTTTCCCTACAGCTTTCTGGGATACAGAACAACAATATTTGGGCTATTGCTCCAACATCAAAGGACAATATCCTTACTTCATCAATGGCAAGAAATTTACGGACAGAAACTTGTTGATAACCTTCGGGTTTGGCAATTATGGGCTTGCGATGGAGAACCAAAGCAACAACCAAATAGGCTCGGATATTATGGACGTTTTGCGCCGAATGTATGGCAATACTATTCCACAATACAGCCAAATATTAGTAACACGTTGGGCGCAAGATGCCTTTGCTAAAGGTTCATACTCTTATATGGCAAAAGGACTGACTGATGCCGATTTTGAGGTGTTTTCTACTCCTGTGCAGGATAGGTTGTTCTTTGCAGGCGAGCATACCATTAGCAAATATCGTAGCACAGTGCATGGCGCGTATATTTCAGGCTTGCGCCAAGCCGAGAAAATCATGGATTTGGAAAGTTAGCATTTGGATAGCAAAAAATAAACAGTGTTTTGACCACAAGAATACAAGGACACAAAAGAATAGGAAACTTGTGACCTTGTGTCCTTGTGGTAAATTATTCGAAAAAACAGCAAAAAAACTATCGTTTGCTTAAACCTCAAAAACTTACTACCTTTGCCCATTATTAAACCATTTTACCATGAAGAAATATTATATCTTTTCTTTGTTCTGTATGTTCTTGTTATGCAAACAAGCATACGCACAACAAACCCAAACCTTCCCTACCAATGGCGTGCAAGATGTGCGCCCCAATTTGGTAGCCTATACCAACGCCACGATTTTTGTGGATTATCAAACAAAAATTGAAAAAGCTACTTTGGTAGTGCGCAATGGCATTGTAGAGGCAGTAGGCAAGGACGTTGCCATTCCGAAAGATGCCGTAACCATCGACCTACAAGAAAAATGGGTGTACCCAAGTTTCATAGACCTATACAGCGACTACGGAATGCCCGAAGTGAAAAGAGGAGGCGGAGGCTGGGGAAATGAGCAATTCACGTCTGAAAAAAAAGGCGCGTACCATTGGAATCAAGCCATTCAGCCCGAAACAAATGCTGAAAATGTATTTACTGTAAACGCTACCGCAGGGCAAGATTGGCGCAAGGCGGGTTTTGGCTCTGTGCTGACGCATCACCCCGATGGCATTGTGCGCGGAACGGGAGCTATCGTAACGTTGCGCAAAGGTTTGGAGCAAGAAGTGATTTTGAAAGGCAAGGCTTCTGCACATTTTTCTTTTTTGAAAGGTAGCTCGAAACAATCCTTTCCTGCTTCGGACATGGGCGCGGTGGCGTTGCTTAGGCAAGCTTACATAGACGCAGATTGGTATGCCAAAACTACCGAAAACAAAGAACACAACATTTCGCTTGAGGCATTTCAACAGAATAAAAACTTGCCTGCCATTTTCGAAGCCAAAAACCGTTTGTATGCCTTGCGCATAGGCGAGATAGGCAAGGAGTTTGGTGTGAATTACATCATCAAAGGCACAGGGGACGAATACCAACGCTTGCAAGAAATCAAAGCTACAGGCGCGCCTTTTATCATTCCGCTTACTTTTCCTGAAACCTATGATGTTACAGATGTAAT
>RDXI01000109.1 GCA_004292795.1 Bacteroidota bacterium
GTCGCCCCGCTGGGGCTTTGGAAGACTTAAACCGTTGTGCTACAAAGATGTCGCCCCGCTGGGGCTTGTATATAACCTTTTTATTTCCGAACTCACGTTAAGATTTTGACTATTTTGATAGGCAGGTTTTGTTCCAAAAAATCTTGCCTGCTTATACAAACAAAAAAATGCGCCTGTAGGTAAGCGCATCTTGGTTATTTGGGTTGGGTTTGCTCACGTTCTTACAAACTTTCGGCTAATGGAAAGTCAATCTCAAAGCCTGTCAAGTTGTGCAAATAGTTGCTTATGATTTTATCGCCTACCACGATGATTACATCTATCATGTTGGCTTCGTCATAGCCTGCCGCAAAGAATGCCTCTTTGCTCTCTTTGCTTGCTCTGCCTCGATTTTCGACTACGGAGGCGGTAAACCTTGCCAACGCATCTAACTTGGCATCAAAAATAGGCTTGCCTCTGCGTATTTCTAAGATTTGTTCGTATGAGTAGCCACTCATCTTGCCTATAGCTGTGTGGGCGGCTTGGCAATAACGACAGCCATTGATTTGGCTTGTTACCAAGTTCACGATTTCTCTTTCTTTGGCGCGGAGCGTACTCTTGCGGTTTTGCAAGGCAAGGTAATCAGCCAATGCCGTTTCGTTCTTGGCAAAATAGGCATATAAATTGGGTACAAAACCCAGCTTTTTCTGAAGCGCATCAAAAATAGCTTGGTTGTCGGCAGATACTTCTGCTCTTGTAGGGACGGTGAAAACTCTCTCTGTAGTTGTCATGACTGTTTTTGGTTAAGGTTGATTTGTCGTTATTGACAATGCAAAGATAGAGCGACTTTCCCCGTATAAAAATGAAGTAGTTTAGGAAATTTGGTTGAAGTAGTTCAACCTTTTTTGGGTGTACGCTTGGCGCAAATTTTACAATACTTTTTCTACAAAATACATAGCCAATTCGCCCTTATTTTTGGCTTCTATCTTGCCCCTGAAGGTGCAAGCGAAGCGGTGTTTTACCAACTCGTAGGTAGTTTCAGAGATATTGACCTTGCCTACTTCGCCACTGCTTTCCATGCGGGAGGCAAGATTGACCGTATCGCCCCAAACATCATACGCAAATTTGTTCTTGCCTACCACCCCCGCGACCACTGCGCCTGAATGTATGCCCAAACGTAGTTCCCATGTTTCTTCGCCTTTTTGGTGTTTTTCTATCGCCCAATTTTTCATCCATGCTTGCATGGCTAATCCTGCCGACACTACATCAACGGGGTTGGTTTTGTTGGCAATCGGCACGCCTCCTGCACACATATACGCATCACCTATAGTTTTGATTTTTTCGAGGTTGTATTTGTCGCAAATCTCATCAAACGCCAAGAAGCACGTATTCAAGTTTTCGATGACTTCTGTGGGCGATATTTTTTCTGAAATATGGGTAAAGCCCTTAAAATCTGTGAAAAGTACCGTTATCAGTTCGTATTGTTTGGGTACAGAAAAGCCTTTTTCTTTGAGTTCTTGGGCTACTTCTTCAGGCAAGATATTGAGCAAGAGCGAGTCGGATTTTTGGCGTTCTGTTTCTACGAGTTGGAGCGTGTGATTAAGTTCAGTAGTGCGTTCTTCTACTTTCTTTTCCAATGTTTCCGAAAATTCCTCTATCTCCTTGAAAGCGGCAGAGAAACGGCGGGCTATGATGAAGCATTGCATGATTAAAAATATGGCAAATACTGTAGGCGTAAGCTCTATAGAACCCACCAATTCCACTTCTTCAGCGTGCAAGGTATCGTTGATACTTGCGAAAATCATGGCGATAATACCCAACATTTGCCAAAAGGCATCTTCGCGCTTGTGCCACCACGCCAAAAAGAGTGCATACACCAAATACAACTGAAACAAAATCGTAAGTACCTCGCCTACGTCAAGGGTTGCATTGGCAAGCGAAGGAGGCGCGAGGGCTACAAAGGTGCAATAACTGCCCATCAAAATTGCGCAAGCACGCACTACGATAGCGTGTGTTTCATCAGGATACAAGGAGCGAATGTAGGCAAGGGCGACAGGAACTAACAAAAAACTTGCAATATAGTATAGCTTACTTTGCCAAAAAAAGCTCAATATTTCAGTCGTTTCTTTCAGGTATTCATAAAAATAATGCTCTCCGAAAACCAAAATACGAAGGGCTATCAACCCACAAGCCAAGCCAAAATACAAAACAGAGGTGTTTTTGCGCCTATAAAAGAACAAAATAAAATGATAGACCGCCATCAAAAGCAAACAACCCAACCACATCAGCGTAAAACCATTGTTGAGTTCTTGGTGGGCATACATACTTTCATACGCGCCTACTCGAAAAGGCTGTACCAAACCCGCAATAAAAATATCATAATTCGCTACTTGTACTACGATTTCTACTTGATTGATAGGCAAGTGTATCAATTTTTCTACTATCTGATTTTCATATCCCGCCACAGAAGTAGTTACTTTTCCGCGCTCAAGCATCAAAATTCCATTTATCCAAACCTTGCTTGCCGACCATATTTTGGGAATATACAAGCCCCACTCTTTGTCAGTAGGCAAGTTCAAAAACAAACGATACGTAGCAAATCCATGCGCAGGGTACGGTTCGTTTTTCTCATTTCTTACGCCTGTCCAAGAGCTTGGCACTTTTACAAAATGCTTCGTTTGCGGTGGATTTTTGTGTAATTCTTGCGGTGTCCATAACTTTTGCCAATAAAACTCCCACTTGCCTACAAGTTCTATAGAATGAGCGTGCTGAAAATCTTGCTCGGTAAGCGTCAATTTACCCTCAACCACCTGCGGGTGTTTGACCTGACAGCTACAGAACAGCCCGCATAATACCCATACAATCCAACAATTCCGTATCATATAACTAATCTTAAACAAGCGTATCAACATAAGAATTTTACAAAACTATAAAAATCATGTCAATTTACCTTTGAAATAACAAATGTTTTCTCTTCCAAAACAAATTGCCTAATGCCAATACCGCTAAAATAAGGAACAATACAAAGAAAATATAGTCATTCGGTACAAACAAATAGTAATGCGCCAAATACACGAAGCCCACCATACCCACACAAGTTCCCAAAAGCGCGCCTATGATGTACACATACAAGTTTTGAGGCGAGATTTTCTTTTTCTCAAGCAAAAAAACATTCCACCCTGCCCAAAAAGATATTTGCAACACGTTCAAAGTATTGAACCAAAGCCCCAACACAATAGGCGAGGCGTGGGTATCTAAGGCAGGCAAGACAGGAGGCAAGGCATTATTCGTTTGTGGTAGGCAAGAAACCGATAACCCAAACAAAAATATGACCGCAAAAATATCTATCCACAACAAAAGACGTGCATTTTTAAGCAACCTTTCCGCCCCCCAAAAGGTAACATAAATCACAACGCTTTCTATCAAAATCACACCCAATACATACTCCAAAAGCCCGCCCCAAGATTGCGCCATAAAAACCCGAAGAGCTATCAAATTAAGATAGCCCATCGGCAAAGAACCTATAAAACTTATCCAAAAGCCTGTTTTCATTATTGTCCTAAATCTGCTGTGCCATAATTAGCACTGAATTGTTTACACCATACTACAACGTATCTATAACTTGTAATGTTTACATTGCTTGGTATATTCCACGATTGCGCCCCTGTGCGTTGGGTAAGTGTTGCTATTTCTATGGCGTTTGTAGTACCATTGCCACTGTTCGAAAGGTACATACGCAAATCAGGCGCGTTGCTTCCGCCAAAGTTTGAACCCGTTTGAAGTTTCAACACACCATTTTCGATTTTGAGTTTAGCAGTCCCGAAGCTATTTCCTGTGAAAGTACCTGTGCGAATGACTTGTATTTCCGCAGGCGCGCTCTGTATGCCGTCTGCAGTAGCCGTTACAGTTGTCGTACCGTAACCCTTAGCCGTAATATTGCCTGTCGTGGGGTTTACCTCTGCAATCGCAGGGTTCGCACTTTGCCATGTAAACGTCTTGCCTGTAAGTATAATACCACTATTCGTTCTTGCCACTACCGCAAGCCCAATTGTAGCATTAAGAGTCAATTCCTGTACGGCGGGAGTAATCGTAACAGTCGCCACTTGATTATCATTAGCCACCACTGTCAGCAACGCAACCGCCTCTAAGCCCGACACTTTGGCGCGAATTTGCACTTGTCCGCTATTGAAGCCTGTGGCTACACCGCTTTGATTGACCGTAGCTATAGCAGTATTGCTACTCTCCCACTGCACACCCGTAGGCACTTGCGCAAGCTGTTCATTCTCATCAAAGTATTTCAATGTGAAAGACGCAGTTCCCGCTATGTTCGTACTTACCGCAGTAGGCGAGATTTCCAAACGTGCCTTGCCTGCAATAGGCGCGACATCTTCCGTTTTTTTTCTGCAACTTGTCCCCAACAAGAAGGCAAGGCAAAGAAATAAAGCAACTTGTTTCATAATTTTTTATTTTTAGGTTTATTTTTAAATCACTTGTTTTTCTCAATAGGATAGGGTTTTAAACCCTATCCTATTGAGAAAAACAAATACGCTTAAAAACTTTTTAATTTTTGCAACAAGATTTTATTCTCACGGAACATCTTAAACCCTTCTTTATTAGACAAATATTGATGCCCTTGTTTTTTGTTATAAACACTAATCTTGAAAAGCAAATGAAGGTGTTTGATGCTCTCACGCCACGCCCAATACAACGAATGTTTAGGGTCATAAATGTGCGTAGGCTCACTGCCTGCCCCGTTTAGCTCTATGATAGCGAAATCCTTGCCTGCCTGCAAGCCCTCCCACGTATTGTATTTAATATCCAAACGACCATAATAGAAATCAGGAATTTGTTGGCATATCAAATCAATAGTTTTTTGCAGTTCGGGGCTTGCCCAATGCGTAGCATCAATAAACTTTGCCCCTCTTGCGTGATTGCCATACGGCACAAGCGTTAGCATTTCGTCAGTAGGCAAGACATTTAGCAATGTTTCCCCATACATTTTTTGTAAAACCTCTACTTGCAACGCAAAGCGCGGATTGTTTTCCAACAAAGCAAGCACAGTATCTTTGCCATTGCCTACTACAGTCAAAAATTCCTTATGCACAATGCCCGAAATATGCCCCGTTTTTTCGTAAGGCAGTCTATAATAGAAAATACCCACTTCTTGCGGATAATCTACAAAAGATTGTATCAAAAAATCCACTTTGATTTTCTGTAGGTAAGCCTGCAAGTCTTCGAGGCAGGCAAGTTTCTCAACCGCCAAGCCCTTCATACCAATATCAGGCTTAGCAATGCAAGGAAACGCTATCCCGCTTGCCTGCATAGCCTCTACTATCTTGCCTGCTTGTGCAGTAGGCGAGAAAAGAAGCGTTTTCGGATAATACTCCGAAGGGATAAGGTCATAAATATCCTTTTTCGATTCCATCAAAAAGCCTCCATTTTTAATACTTGGATTAGAAGCATTGAAAAAGAAGAACGACCTTGCACGCATAGCATAATACAACCACACAAAGAACACAGGAAAATATACAGCCTCGAAAGACCAATATTCCCAATGCGTGAGTTTATGCCAATATAATTGTATTTTTCTCATCTTAAGCGTATTGCAAACGATATTGAATAGTGGAAGGCGCGACTCCGAAAGTATCGGAAATATGAATGTGAGGCATATCGAACAAAGCTACTTTTATCAGGGCTTGATGATGAATACAATGCTCCAAATTATACAACAATTCACGGAAATAGAAAGACGTTATCGCCTGTTCTGCCTCGCCAAAAGTGCTATACAACGTAATAGGCTTATCTTTTTGGTAAATGCTTTGCTGAATTTCAGCTAAGGCTTCGATGGCATACGTTGTATGGTTTTCGAGGTTCTTGTCGCGTTTTCGCTTGTCATAATGCACCTTGCCTGCTTCGTAGCCTTGCAACAAGCACTGAAAAAGCTCGATAATGTGGCGCGTATGTTGCCCTATCGTGGCATGGCTTAGGGCATTCACAGGGCGCGTGTAGGCAAGTTCGTCGAGCTGTAAAAGCAACTCGACAAGTTCTTGCAAGGTATTTTGAATGGTTGGTAACATAGTGCTTTTTTTGATTTTAGGAATTGATACAGATTAACGCCTCCAAAGTCGCGTCAGCTGTTCGCGCTGTAGGTAAGACAAGGTGGCGCAACAAAGAAAAACAATCAAGGCATATAAAAACAGTTGCCCACCGTCCCCTTTTACCTCGATGCCCAAGTCCCGCAAATGTGAGAGAATAGCCCCCATCATAAGTCCCATACCTAACAGACTTCCGTACAACGTAGTAGCAGGAATGAGCAACAAAACACTCGCTATTAGTTCCGCAACACCTACGCCTATTCTTCCCCAAGGCTCCATTTTCAAGACCGTAAAAATATAGACCGACTCTTCGCTTGCCGAGAATTTGAAGTACAAAGTCTGGAGCATAATCACTGCCGCCACAAGGCGTAGTACCCAAAATAGTAAGTTCATAACAACGCTTATTTGAAGATGGCAGTCCAATTTTTATCCGCTTTAGCTTTGAGGTTGTCCTCGTCTTTGTTCCAACTATTTTTGGTATTGTTGAAATACGCATTGTAGAACAAATACAATTTTCCGTTCACGATTTTGAACGTGCTGGGGTCAATCTCTACCTTCTCGCCTGAAGCTCCCATCGCGTAGGCGCACCAACCGCCATATTGCGGTTCATACTTCTTGTAATCCTTGATAAAAAGGTCTTGGTTCGTTTTGGTAGAGCAATAATAGCGCACACCGCTTGCATTCACGGCATACTCCTTTTTACCCTTTACAGCCTTGCCTTCTGTGAAATAGGCTACAGGGTCATAGCCATAAATGGCTACATTGTCCGAAATGTTGAAATGTTTGGCGCGGTTTTGCGCGAGGGCTGGCGAGCCTAACAAAAGCAGGCAAGCCAAGAAAAGAATGTTTTTCATAAAATATTAAAAGGGGTAATAATGCTTTGTTATCAATCTCTGTAGCGTAGGCTTTAGCCTGCGTTTATACACTACGCGCAGGCTGAAGCCTACGCTACAGATGTACTCTTTTCCCACACCATATACGAAATACCCAAGAAAGCCAAATCTTTCAAGATAAAAAAGTCTGTAATAGGTATGCCATCAACCCAATTCCACATTTTGGGCGTGGTAAAGAGAAAACTCAACGTAGTAATGAAAATAACCATTGAAGCAATGCCCGCATACTTGCCTACCTTTTGAAAACGCAAAGCAAACAACAAACCCACCGCCACCAATATCTCGGCTATGCCAATGAGGTTAGACACCATTTGCAAGGAAAGAACACTATACAACCAACTCATAGCAAAATGATTTTCTACTAAGGGTTTGATAGCCATAGCCTCCTTCGGGGCGAATTTGAAAATTCCTATCCAAAGCAAGGTAAGGGAAACGGCTACTATCGAGATAGACTCGCCTACAGAATATTTTTTCATATAACAAAATCAGAGTAAAGTTTGTAACACAGACGGCTCGTCTGTGTGCCGTAGGCGAAGCGATAAAATATATTTTTCGCTTATAAACTACAGACGAGCCGTCTGTGATACATTTAATTTGATAATGCAAAAATACACACCGTCCTTCATTTCTCCGTTGCACAAATTTCCCGAAAAATGGGCGTTTTTTCCCGAAGTCTTGCCTATAACAATTCTATAACAAGACAGTAGGCAAGATAAAACGTCAATTTATTTTCACTTTGATTTTGACATCATTGGACAATACCCAACTGCTCTCGCCTACGCCATAATCCAAGCGATTGATAGTAAGCTCGCCTACGAAAGTACCTTTGTCGAAGGTAAAAGGAATTTCTACCGTTTTGGTCGTGGCTTTGATAGTGAGTTTGAAAGTGCCTTTGTACTTGCCTGCACTTACTTTGGTAAAACTTACAGACTTAAGGCTTATCTTGGGGTATTTCTCTACATCAAAATAATCGCTTTTGCGCAAATGCTTGTCCCTCGCGTTGTTGTTGGTATTGATAGTCGAGGCATCTACGCTTGCATTGATAACGTCATTTGCACCGCCCTCGTCGAATTTGAGCGTGTAGGTAAGCCCCTTGAATGAGCCATCAACATTGAAGCCTGCATTTTTGATAACAAAACCCACGCTGTAGGTTTTCACGTCCCAAGCGGTTTGAGCAAAACTTGCCTGCCCAAAGACAAACAAGGCAATAAACAAAAAAATATTTTTCATGGGTATGGAGGAAATTTATGATTTGAAGGGGGCAAAAGTAACGGCTATCATGGCTTGCCACGATTTGTTTCTGAATCGGTCATTATCTAACGACAGTTTTTGGTCGGTAGTGTATTCGGCAAAGATGAACGTTGCGCCTGCTCGCACCGCGATTTTGGGCGTAATCCAATACCTCGCATAGAGTTCAGAATTGAGCGAGCCAATGTCGTTGTCGCTTATCAACAAGAGGTTGAAAGGCGTTGGTTTGGCGGTTTGGGTAGAAAACTTGCCTGCTGGATAGATGCTGGAGGTATAAATGCCTTCGCGTTTTTTGCCAAAACTGAAACCCAAAGCATCTATGTTGAAACCTGCCTCAAGTTTGGAGGTAAGATTGTATTGCAAATGAATGACTGCATTTAGCGTATTGACGTTGCCTCTGTAAATATACAAGGTATCAAAATTAGCCAAGATGTTTTCGCGGAACATAGCCGTTGGGTTCGCTACGCCACTTGTGAGTTTGGCGGGTGCAGTAACAAAGTCTTGCTCACTTTGAAAAGCAGTGGTAAAACGTATGCCGTAGCCTATGTTGAACTTGCCTTTTTTGCCCAATCCGTGCAGATGACTCCACGAAAGGGCAGTGGTAAAATGACCTTGCGTAGTGCTGGCAGAGAGGTCGAAGTAGTGCTTTTCCTTGTACGTTTGCGCGAAGGCAAGAAACGGAAAGGCGAAAAAAAGAAGCACGAGGCTATTTTTTGTAAACATATAGGAGGGAATAATACGTACAAAAGTACAGTCTGTTCTTGTAAACACAGGCATACTTTTTTCCCGAATATTGATACTTTTTTCCCGAACAACTTTTTATCAGGCTTCGAAGGTCGTAAAAACCGCGCTTTCTATACTCAAACCAGGTCCGAAAGCCGCCGAATAAATGCATCGAGGCGTTGTGAATGGCTCTTGCTTCAAGGCTTCAAACAAGCGCGACAACACAAACAGCACGGTAGGCGAGGACATATTGCCGTACTCGCGCAAGACCGCAAAGGAATGTGCAAGGGCGTTTTCGGGCAGTTGCAATGCCTTGTTAAATGCTTGCAAAATGTTCTTGCCTCCTGCATGAATGGCGAAATAATCGGCTTCTGTAAGCCCTATCTGCGCCAAAAGTTTTTGGTAGCTTTGCAAGATATGCCTTTCTATTTGTCGTGGAATTTGGGCAGAAAGCACCATTTCAAACCCTTGATTGCCAATGTACCAGCCCATCAAATCGTGGGTGTCGGGAATGAGGTTTGAATAGAATTTCGCTATTTGGAGTTGTTGCCCTGTGGTTGGCTCGCCTGCCAACAGCAAAGCGCAAGCCCCATCACCAAACAAGACTGTAGAGAGCAAATTGTCGTCTGTCAAATCATCTCGAAAATGAAGCGTGCAAAGTTCCACACAACACACCAACACACGACTCGTAGGCGAGGCTTCGCAAATGTGATGCGCCATTTTCAGAGCCGTAAACGCGGCATAACAGCCCATGAAGTTTACACTAAAACGCTCTATTTCAGGCGACAAGCCCAATTTTTGTATCAACGCAATGTCTAACCCTGGCGCGAACATTCCTGTACAACTTACCGTGATGATGTGTGTGATTTCTTCCTTCGCAGTAGGCAAGTCTATGAGTAATTTTTCACAAACTTTCGTGGCTAAACCCAATGCTTCGGTAGCATAAAGCGTCATACGCGTGGCAGTGGCAGGCGAGTTGCCCTCTTGGAACAAAACAGCCTTACCGCCTCTCCCCTCTCCCCTCTCCAAACTAAAATCAGGAATTACGGAATATTTGGTTTCAATGGCAGACTCGCGTATGAGGTAATTGAATTTGCGTTGTGCTACTTTGTCAGCAATGCGTTGCCCAAACCAGCGCGTCATTTGCTCGGCTGAAATAGGAAAGTGGGCGTGTTGGGTGGCTATGCTGTGAATATAACTCATACATTTCTTTGGTAGTGTTTCGCAAAGCTAATACTTTATATTTGCTTGTGCGGAACATTAGCTCCGCACAATACAAACTTTTTATAACTTTTCAAAACATAACCTCATGTTTTATTGGGTTGTTTTAACATTCTATAGTACCCAAAACAGCTTATAGGTTGGCTATCCATTGTAAAGTGCGCATACTTGGCAAAAAGAAATTCATGCTTCCGCGCACATGGATATAGGCTTGTGGTGTTTCAATTCGTTGTCTTATAGGCATTTGTGGCATAGAAAAATAGGTTTTTTCACCTTCAGCAACCTCTGTTTGACTACCCAACAAAACATCAGGTTCATGACTCAAGCCCTGAAAAGCCCCATCATTTATCCATGCCTGTTGAATAAAATTAAATTGTCGCCCCAAATTAGCATTGACAGCCAAAAAGTATAAACCGCGCTTCACACCGTCATCAGGCTTTGTCAATATTTCATTTAAGTCAAAGTTTTCAACAAATAACTTACCGTATGAACGTCCTCGCCTCATAAGGCGATGCTTTCGCGCAAACAGTATCGATTTTTTAGCTTCTTTCATGAATGCATCTCGAGGGTTGGAACGGCGGATATGCGCCCCTATAGGACATTTCATACCATCAGTATCTGTTTCAGCATAATTAAAATCATTGTCTTGTGCCAAATCAGGATTATCATGGATAGGGCATTTGGTTATGGGTGCGCCACTACGCCATCTACCTACTATTTTTGCCCCCAATCGTTCTAAATCATATCCATTTACCTCTTGAGTAGCCTTTTTTATAAATGACCAAAAGCCTTTTACATCTTGCTCTAGTTGTCTAAAAACTACGTATGTACCATTTTTGCCTATGTCTTTGTAACCTTTTTTATTGGCGATGGTAGGCAAGATATTTTTCTTATCTTCTGTTTCAGGTGCATAGGGGCTTTCTGGTAAAATGTTATATTCATTTGAGTAGCCCAAGATAAATTCACCCGCTTTAATTACATTTTCAGAGGCGTTTTTTTTGCTATAGCCTTCTATTTCGGGTTGTGCAATACTATCACGAAAGCCAAAATGTTCTTTAGCATCAGGCATTTTGCTCGTAAAGAACTCGTGAACTTGTTCTAATTGATAAGTAACAAAATCCTTCTCAAACGTTTCGCACAGTTGCTTGAGGTTTGCATCATCTTTTGCAAACAGCATCAACAGCAAGTGAATGTTAGCTCGGTCTGTATCATTTCCACCCCATTCCCAATTTTCGGGCGCATTTGTTCCAATATCACCCAAAGTACGAAGGCGATTTTGCATGATAGGGCTTGCAAAACCTTCCTCATGAAAGTCCAAATCAAATGAATATACACTTTCGGCAGACAGTTTTAATGCCTGAAGTCCATAATACGAAATAGACAAATTGGCACAATATTCATGGCGATTTTCGCGGTTAGCAGTAGTTATTTGGCTAATGATTTTACCAATCCATTGTAGCCTTTTACAGCAAAACCTTGTATATCATCTAATTCTAAGTTATTTTCCATAATTTTGGAGTGAATTTAAGAGTGAGCAAATTAAAACAATTTGAGCCAGTTTTGAAGTTGTTGTGTATTCATTTTCCTCGACAAGCCTTTCCTTATGGCGGCATTGCGCAAAATGTTTTTCACACGAAGTTTGGGGTAGGCAGTGTACCAAATTTGGCAAGGATATTGATAAGCTCGCACAATCATTTTAAAATTCTGTTCCTCATGTGCGCCTTCCTTCAACAACCAACGAGTTTTGGGGTAGCCCTTAATGTTGCCAAAAGTAAGATTCATTACACTTGCCGCAAAGTCGATAAACTCACTCAAATAACTTTGCCACCCCCCATCATAGTTGCTTAGGAAAGAAAGGTTTTGGTTTTTGTTGAATATTGCCCAACTCACAAAATGGATAGTTTCAATACCACCCAAATTCCCCTTAGTAGATTTGTATTTGCCCAAGATACTAGACACAAACAACAAGATATGAATATTGGTATATCGAAACCAATGTGGTCCTTTAAAAGTCCCATATTCTGTGAGTTGGTTTTGGCGTAGCAAATCTTCTCGCTTTAATACTTCAGGCTTCAATTCACGTTTGAGTGGCATGATATGTTTGTTGTCCTGCTTTTCATAGTATAAAAGTAGCAACACCCAAAATATGGCAAACACCAAAATCAATGGTGACAACACAATACCACACAAGATAAGTAATACTAACTTGCTATAATAAGCCAATTTCCAAACAACTGAAGGTTTAGAAGGAGGTGTCATAGCCCATTGATATTCAGGTGTATTACTCACAAATGCTTTGATACGTTGTTGAATTGTTTCAGGCTGTTCTTGTTGCATAGGGTTTTTATCCAAAAAAACCTCAATACCTCGCCTCAATTTTTCTTCTTTCAGAATTTGCTCTACAGTTCCTCCTCGAACTGCTGTCCATGCTAATGGCTCTTTGCGTCTAAATTTCCGAAAATAGCTGTAGCGACTTTCATAAGTTGGTTGTGTTGGATAATCTTCGCAATATTGATAAATTTTATCAATTCCTGAAGCAAAATCTTGCAAAAAACCCTTTATGAAGGCTTCACGTTTACCATCAAAAATAATTTGAAACAACAACATAGGAGGAGCATCAGAACCATCTGCGTTTTTAGCACTGTCCACAATACACCAACGACAATAATGCACATTTGGCAATTTTGAGAAGGGTATGTACTTATTATTAGACAGGTCAGCGTTTATATCGTTGTCTAACAAGTGGCGCAACTCTGCCAATTTATCAGGTTTGATATTAGAAACAGTTGTAAAAAAAGATTGGAAAATCATGACATGAAAAAGGAGAAAGATGGATTTGGTATTATGAGGTTTGTTCCCAACTTTGGGGGGTAGGTGGTATATACGCAACATGGTTATGTTGATGGCGTAATTTTCGCGCTCCCTCATACACCATTTTTCGAACCGCATTTAATTGTCCTAAAGGTTGGTGTTCAGGAATGGTATTCCAAGGGCTGAAAGCCATTATCTCACCCAAGTTACGGCGTGCCTCTGTATCAAATTCTTGTTTCAAAATGCACACAGTACCTACTTTGTGCCATTCTGAATGCCATTCTTTTGAGCTATCTTCAATGGACATTTCTTCAGGATTAGTACGAAACTGTATCATCAAATCAAAGAGTGCATCACTTTTGTTTAGGTCTGTCCGCAACTGTTCGCGTAGAAAATCATAAGAAGGGTGCATAGGTTTGGAAGTTGTTGCAGGCTTATGTGGCACAAAGCTATATTTGATAGCCTTTGATTCTCCCAAAGCGAAAGGTGTTTGACTCCAATAACGTGTTTCTAATAGGTTATAGCATTTAGGATTATTTTTTAGTGTTCCCAAAAAACGAAAAAAATAACGAAACAAGAAAGTCAGTTTATTGAATAAATTCCCTGTAACAGCGCGCATAGCATAGGTAAGCATTGTTACATCTTTGGCTTGAAATGTAGCAATATTGACAGCAAAAAAATCTTGGCTTGTCTGCCCATCTATCAACGCTTTCAAAACAAAACCGCGAAAATTTTTCTTGATATCTGCTTTCATAACCGTTGAACTACTTGAGAGCCTCAACCAACATTTGTATTCTTTGTTGGGTTGAAAAATACCTCCTTGCCTATCCACAGGGAGATTGGCATCAATAGTTAGCGTAGCCTTTAGCAAACCATGCATTTTTGGGTGAAAAAAACGCTTCATAAGCGTGTTTGCATACCGCTTGAGCAAATTGGCAGATACCCACCCTAAGATTTTTTTATCAGTTTGATTTTCCATACATTTATAGTTTTGATTCCACAAAATACATATCTATTTCTCCCTTACTTTTAGCATTTATTTTCCCGCGATGTGTACAAATGAAGTTGTTTTTTACTATCTCGTATGTAGTATGCGAAATATTTATCTTGCCTGCCTCCCCACTGCTTTCCATACGAGAAGCAGTATTTACATCATCACCCCAAATATCATACGCAAACTTGTAATCACCCACTACACCCGCTACCACCTCGCCTGTGTGAATACCAATACGAATATCCCATGCTTCTTTACCTTGTTTTTCCTTCTTAGTTTTCCATTCTCGCATAAACGTCATCATCTCAAGTGCCGCCTCAACTGCATAAATAGGATTATTAGGCTCTGCTACTGGCAACCCACCCACACACATATAAGAATCACCTATTGTCTTGATTTTTTCTAAGTGATGTTTACGAGCTATTTTGTCAAAAGCAGTAAAGCAATAATTCAAATTAGCCAAGACTTGTTCAGGATTCATTTGTGCTACAAGTGCGGTAAAACCCTTAAAATCAGTAAATAATATAGTAACTCTTTCATAACGTTTTGGAGTAGCAATACCATAATTTTTTAGCTCTTGCGCCACATCAGCAGGCAATATATTGAGCAATAATTTGTCCGATTTACGTTTTTCCACTTCTACCAATTCGAGTGTAGTACTAAGCTCTTCGTTAATTTGATTAAGCTCTTCATTGGTTTCTTTCAGCTGTAAAGTGCGTAATGTAACCTTCTTTTCCAATGTTTCATTAGCTTCTTTCTCTATCTCTAAGGCTTTGCGCATAGCATCTTCTTTCTCTTTTTTATAGGCGTTGTACCTACGACTGAGTGCCATGGACAATAACAAGACTTCCATAGCTGAACCTATCTGCGCTCCATATCGAGTAGCAAATACAAAAGGCACTGCATTTTGCTCACTCAACATACTGACTATTCCTCCTAAAAAGTACCCAAACCAAGCAAATACATAGTAAATAGCAAATCTATTACCTTTTCGCCAAGAAACTATACCACTGCTCAACAAAAGGATAATCAAAATAAACAAAAGTATGTAATGAGATTGGGTAACAATCATGTCATCAAATACAAGTAAAGCAGGTATAGTAGCTATGGTAATATAGCGAACCCATGATAGCGCGTGATGCAAAAATTTATTATCTTCTTTGATTTTTAGAAAACTTTGGGTAAACAAAGAACTAAAAGAAACAAGAGTTGCCACCGAAAACGGGAACATCAGCATATTCAAAGACGGATTGTCAGGCAAGATATACTGAAAAAAGTGTCCGCTTGAGGTAGATAACAACACAAAAGTGCTGACGATAGAAAGCACATAATATAAATACGCAATATCGCGCAACCCTACGAACAAGAATATATTGTATATTACCAAGGCGAATAAAATTCCAAAATAAAGCCCTATTAGGGTGTCAGTAGGTGGTTTTTCTGCATAAAACTGCTCTTTAGTTACTATACGAAGGGGTAATATAATAGCCCGTTCTGAGGTTATACGTGCATAATACGTATGTGTGCGTTTTCCCAAAGATTTAAGAGGGAATACAAAAGTTGTATGGTTAATGGGACGTTGTGAAAAGGGTAGCAGG
>RDXI01000412.1 GCA_004292795.1 Bacteroidota bacterium
ATCATTGAACAAAGGGTGTCCCAAATACTTCATGTGGGCGCGTATTTGGTGCGTTCTGCCCGTTTCGAGGTTGCACTGCACCAACGTTACATAGTAAAATCTTTGCAAAATCTTGTAATGCGTGATAGCGTCCTTGCCTCTTTCGCCATCAGGGATAGCCTCCGTAATGCGCCTATCTTTGGGACTTCTGCCCAAATTGACGCGGATAGTGCCTTGTTCTTCTTTGGGTTCGCCCCACACAAGCGCGTAGTAAGTGCGTTCTGTGGTATGGTCAAAAAATTGTTTGGCAAGTTTCGTAAGCGTTTCTTCGTGCTTCGCCACCACGAGCAAGCCCGAAGTGTCCTTGTCTATCCTATGCACCAGCCCAGGGCGACCATCTGCATTGGCGGGCATTTGTCGGAAATGATGCACCAAACCGTTCAAGAGCGTGCCTGTCCAGTTGCCATGCGCGGGGTGGACTACCAAGCCCGCAGGTTTGTTTATGACCAACAAATAATCGTCCTCATACACAATATCGAGGGGCATTTCTTCAGGCAAGACTTCGTAATCGCGTGGGGGAATGGGAAACGAAACCGTTACCACGTCATGCGGTTTTACCTTGTAATTGGCTTTGGTGGGTTGTTGATTGACCAAAATAAAACCATATTCAATAGACTTTTGAATTTTATTACGTGCAATGTTTTTGGATTTCATCACCAAAAACTTGTCTATGCGCAAAGGCGTTTGCCCTGCGTCTGCTATGTATTTGTAATGCTCAAAAAGGGCATCATCTTCTTCATTTTCCTCCAATTCGGGCAGTTCTTCAGTCATAATTATTACAATTTGCCACAAAGATACGCTATTATTCCTTGACTACAAAAAGCTGTAGTTTCCCATCAGCCGTAGCCACTGCCCAGCGTGTTTGCGTGGGGTTGGGCGTATG
Source organism: Bacteroidota bacterium (assembly GCA_004292795.1). GTDB lineage: Bacteria > Bacteroidota > Bacteroidia > Cytophagales > Microscillaceae > RDXI01. The sequence continues at coordinate 923 of RDXI01000412.1, forward strand.
TGCCAAAATGATAGCATCTTGTTCATAAATAAAATGCAGGGTAGGCAAGCCAGACTCTTGTGGGGCGTACTGAACGAGCTTGCCTTCTTGCACAGTTACCAAGCCCCTATTTCCTTTCAGCATCAATAATTGGTTGGCAATGGGCGTGAGGGTAGGCAAGGAATCCGTTTGTTGCCAATCGCGTTTTTGGTATTGATAACTTTTCAAGTTTTTCGCGGTGCTGATGTAAAGCGTGGGTTCTATGGGGTGGAAGGCAAGCCCGAATACAGGCTCGCCTACTTTGAGCGACTGCCGTAGGCGAAGGTCTTGTTTTTTCCATTCATAAATCTTGATGTCCTCGCCAATGCCCGCCAATGCCCACAAACGCCCATTGTTTGTTGCCGCTATGTGCCAAACTTCGTCTATTTCGTTCTTGTCCCAATCTACCTTATGCACGCGCTTCAGTTCGTTGGGTTGCCATTGCCACGCCTGATATTCGCGTTTTTCGCTTGCACACATCAACACTTCGCCTTGTGCGTGCCACGCCAAGACCGACAAAGGCGCGGGAAACAAAAAAACTTCTTGCAAAAGATTTCCATTTTGCAAATCATACAGTTGCACAAAACTACTATCGCCCCTTACCTGCGCCAACGCCAAGAGCGTTTCATCAGGCGAGAACGCCAATCCCGCCCAAACAGTATTGGCAGGCGCGGAATATTGCCTCACTAATTGCCCTTCTGCATCATACAACACAACTGCCTTGCCTGCCACCATAGCACCCAAATAACCACCCAAAGGCGAATACAACAATTTCTCTACATTTTCGGCAGGCTTAGGCAAGGCTATAGGCTTTTCGAGGGAGAGCGTTTGCGCCCACGACCACGAAACGAGGTGCGTACAAAGGAAATATAAAACAATCTTGTGTATCATTGTTTTTCTAACTGTCCGAAAATGGTAGCCTTTTTTGTTGCTCAAACAGGCATATTCGTATTACAGAACTATATTTTATGTAGGTGCTTTTTTCAGGCAAGGACTTTTTAGACAATTTACTTTTTCCTGCCAAACTTTTCATGCGCAGAGGAGAAATGCCCCGCCGCGATAGCCGCCGCAATGGAAATCTCGCCTGCAATG
>RDXI01000110.1:0-12530 GCA_004292795.1 Bacteroidota bacterium
GCGTGGCGTGATGATTTTGTGCGAAAAGCCATGGATTATGATTTTCCTGTGCATCGCGCTTACCAAGATTTGAACGAAAAAGAGTTGCATTTGCTTTGGCACGGCAACAAAAAAGTAAAGGGAATTTGGGCATTTTTCGAGTTTGTAGAAAGCAAAATAGAGCAAATCCAATACCGCGTGATGCTCTCGAAATATCGTGCAAGGGTTACGTGTCCCGACTGCAAAGGCTCTCGCCTACGCCCTGACGCGCAATATGTGAAGGTAAACGGAAAATCCATTACCGATTTGGTGTTGTTGCCCATTCAAGACGCGCTACAGTTTTTTACTGCCTTGCCTACCCACCTATCCGAAGCCGACAAGCAAATAGCGGACAGACTTTTAGCGGAAATTATCAATCGACTTGCCTACCTTGAGAAAGTGGGTTTGGGCTACTTGACTTTGAACCGCCTGACGAAAGACCTTTCAGGAGGCGAGTATCAGCGCATACAATTAGCTACGGCTTTGGGCAGTGCGTTGGTGGGTTCTATGTATATTTTGGACGAGCCAAGCATTGGCTTGCACCCACGCGACACGCAAAGGCTTGTGCAGGTATTGAAAGATTTGCGCGATTTGGGCAATACGGTTATAGTCGTAGAACACGAAGAAGAAGTGATGCAAGCGGCAGACCAAATTATTGATTTGGGACCTCATGCGGGTTCGCAGGGAGGCGAGCTAATCCTTTCGATGAGTGCAGGCGAGCTGGAAAAGAGCGACAAAAAAATCAAACTTTCCTTGCCTCATTCTACGATAAATGAAAAATACACGCTCAAAGACTCGCATACCTACAACTTTTTGAAAGGTTTTGACAAGATAGATGTTCCCAAAAGTAGGCGAGCTTGGCACGACAGCATAGACATCACAGGCGCGAGGCAACACAATTTGCAAAACGTAAGCGTAAAATTCCCGCTCAATGTGCTTACAGTCGTAACAGGCGTAAGCGGTTCAGGCAAGTCGACTCTCGTGAAGCAAGTTTTCTTGCCTGCCCTAAGAGCGCGTATGAACCAAACCGTAGAAGACATAGGCAAGTACGACAGCATCACAGGCGGAATCAAGCTCTTGCAAGGCGTGGAATATGTCGACCAAAATCCGATAGGGCGTTCTGCGCGTTCCAATCCTGCGACTTACACCAAAGTTTATGACCACATTCGTGACCTTTTTGCCGACCAGCCTTTGTCGAAAAAGCGCGGTTATACGTCAGCGCATTTTTCGTTCAATGTCGAAAAAGGGCGTTGCGATACTTGCGAAGGTGATGGCAAAATCAAGATAGAAATGCAATTTATGGCATTGCTGATGTCTTGGAAATGACTATAGACGAGGCTTTGGTTTTCTTTGAGAAGGACAGGAAAGTCTTGCCTACCCTGCGCATTTTGCATCAAGTTGGTTTGGGCTATGTGGGCTTGGGGCAGTCCGCCTCTACGCTGTCAGGAGGCGAGGCACAACGCTTGAAATTGGCGAATTTTCTGAAAGAAAAAGCCACGAAAACGCTTTTTATCTTCGACGAACCGACTACAGGCTTGCATTTTCACGACATCAAAAAACTATTGGTAGCCATAGACGCGCTTGTAAATCAAGGCAATACGGTTATCATCATTGAGCATAATTTGGAGGTTATCAAATGTGCAGATTGGATTATAGATTTGGGTCCCGACAGTGGTAACAACGGAGGCAAAGTCTGCTTCGAAGGCACTCCCGAAGCTATGAAAGGCTTAGAGGGGAACTTTACGGCGGAGTTTTTGAAATATAAGATTTAACACATTGCATGAACAATATCAGTCAAACTATACTTGATTTACAGAAACTTCACGAAAAAACAGTAGATAAACTTGGTATCTTACGCAAAGAGCAATTTGATATGTTGGTTGATATTACGCTTTTGCGCATACTTTTTCGGGAAGACGACACTTTGAGCATAGACGAATTAGAGATGAAAATGTTTGATATTCAATCGCTATACGAGCTTGTTAAAAAACTCGATGCTGAAATTTTAGAACAAGAAAATAAAATAGAACAGCTCGAATCTACGTTACATAGTTTATAAACCCCTATCGATATGAAAGAAGAAACCCAACGCGAAATAGCGAAAATCAAGGCACGCATTCTTGATAAAATTGCTCAACAAAAGCAAAGGTTAGTCGAATTAGACAAAAATATTGAATTAGCTCAAGAGTTAGCCGATGAAGTGAAGGCTTATTTTCAGGCAAAAGAGGCTGTAAAAGTATGATTTATTCATGAATAGCTATGCACCCAAAAGCACAAAGGTTCTTAGAACTTACCAAAGAACACAAGGAAAACCTACAACTGCTACATGAACTTTCGCAAATAGAAGCAGATGTAAGGCAACAAATGATAGTGGATTATTTGGAGTTTTCAGATGCTTCGAGTAATCGTAGCGAATGGTTGGCTTTAAAGATAGCCAAAGAAGCCATTGCAAGGCAGTTAGGCGAATTGACAATCCAAATAGAAGTTGTCAAAACTAACATAAAAATCGTTCAAAAACTCATTCAAAGGCTTGTATAAACATGGAAAATTTTGAAGAAAGATTGAAAGAGCGCGTAAAGGCTATCGAAGCCAAAATCTCGTTTGGTATGGAAAAAGCTAAAGAGGCGGTTGTCCATGCAGAACAAACCGCCCAAGCCTTCAAAGACTTTGCAGAAGAACTGCACCAAGAAAAATTGGAGAAACTGAAGGCTTTGAAAGAGCAACTATAAGGACAAACAAGAAACTTGTAGAAAAAAAGCGAACAATTTACACCTTGTAAATCATTCGCTTGTATTTTTATTGTGCTGTCCAACCGCCATCTACAGGGATAGAAACGCCTGTGAGTTCGGAGGCGGTTTCGGAGGCAAGGAAAAGGGCAAGCTCGCCTAAAGCTTCGATGCTCACAAAGTCCTTGATAGCTTGTTTCTTGAGCATTACTTTCTCAATCACTTCTTCTTCGGTCATGTTGTGGGCTTTTGCTTGGTCTTTTATCTGACCTTCTACAAGCGGAGTGCGCACATAACCAGGACAAATCGCATTGCACGTAATGCCAAAAGGTGCGCCTTCAAGAGCCAATACCTTTGTCAAACCTGTAACGCCATGTTTCGAGGTTACATAGGCAGACTTGAACTCCGAAGCACGCAAGCCATGTGCAGACGTGATATTGATGATGCGCCCAAAACCACGAGCTTTCATACCTTTCCAAACCGCTTTCGAAGTGTGGAAAACAGCCGACATATTCACGCCAATAATCAAGTCCCATTTTTCAATAGGAAAATCCTCTACAGGCGAAACAAACTGCACACCCGCATTATTGACCAACACATCTATTTGCCCAAAGAACGTTTCTGCTTCGGCTACCATCGCTTGTATGGCTTCAGGCTTCATGAGGTTGGCAGGCGAGAACGAGGTCTTGATGCCAAATTCCTTGCCTACTTCGGCGGCTATCTCCGCGCCATTGGCTTCGAGTCCGTTGAAAGCAATATTGTAACCTGCCTTAGCAAAACAACGCGCAATGGCAAGACCGATTCCGCTTGTGCTACCTGTGATAAGGGCTGTTTTTTTCATAACGATTAGAAGGAAAAGTGGAAATTTTCTGCAATATGCAAGTAAAACTTACAAGTGTAAGAGAAAATATAATATGCAAAGATAAAATAGTTTGTTTTGATTAACAAATTTGCTTTCTTTGCGTTTAGTTTTATTACAACGCAATGTTACATATGGAAACTTCCCCCGAACCCTCCCGACAGCAGGAAATAGTGCAATCTATCCGCGTGATAGACTATAAACTGCAACAAGCCCAAAACTCGCAAGAGTTTGCTGACCTTGAGAAACAGCTCGCCTGTGCACTCGAGGATATGCTCCGCCAAGTTACGACTAAGTTCGAATAAGATACGATAAGAGATAGCTATAGTATATAGTTAAAAAACGACTTTCTGACAAAGTGAGTCGTCTTTTTTATAACAAGCCTTACGTTTTGTGCGTTTATAACAAAAACCATATCATGATGCAAAATTTATCCTTTACACTTTTTTTCAGCGTTTTCTGCCTTGCCTACTTGCCTGCCCACGCACAAGGACACAAGGAAATGGAGGCTTTTTTGAATGGCAAGTTCTACAAAATAGCGTACAAAATCCATAAACACCATGGGCATCATAGGCGCATTGTGAAGAAGGACTATGTAACGTTTCACATGGAAGTTCGCAATTCGGAAAACAAAGTGCTGAACGCTACCTTTGGCAAAAAGCCCGTAGTGAAAGAAATATCCAATGATGACTATGCAAAAGCCGATAAGGGCTTTATGGAAGACATACTTTTGCAACTGCACAAAGAAGACAGTGCTACGTTTTGGATTCCTGAATATATGCTTTTTCAGGCTATCAAACGCCCTCGCCCCGCGCAGGTAAGGGCAGGCTCGACTGTAACGTACAACATCAAGGTCTTGAAGGTGCAGAACATCGAAGAAGTGGAGAATGACAAAAACCAAATCGTGTTCGACCAACGCCAAAAAGACGAGAAAGCCATTGCGCAATACATTGCCCAACACAAATTGCCGAATATGAAAAAAACGTATTCGGGAATATGGTACACCACCGAGAACAACGAAGGCGAGGGCGATTTTGCGCAAAAAGGGGACGTAGTGGCTGTAAAATATGTAGGCAAGTTTCTGAATGGCGAAGTATTTGGCAGTTCTGATGATGATGGCAGGCTTTTCGAGTTTCCTGTTGCCGAAAAATTTGCTATCACAGCCTTCGATGAAGTGTTCTTGCTGTTGCGCAAAGGGGCGAAATGTACGTTTCTAACGCCTTCTTACCTTGCCTACAAAGAGTTTGGCTTGAACAAAATCGTGCCACCCAATACGCCTTTGCTGTTCGAGGTTGAATTTGTGGACATAGTGGCGAACAAGATTGTCATTGAAAACAAGGGCGAAATTATGGAAAAAGAGCGCAAAAAAGCAGAAGAAGACAAGGTGCTAAAAACGCTCCAAGAACGCCAAAAAGGAATAGACAAAGACGCAGAAAAGCGCGGTTTGCTCAAGAAAAATAATTGAAGTTGGCTATTCGCAAAATATTCGCTAATATTGCGCTTGATATGAAGCCTGAAATTACCCTCAAAAGCGCGTTATTCGAAGCGGAAAAATTAGACCAATACGCCCTCTACCTAAGTTTTGAGGCGGCGGGCTTGCATTATGCCGTTGTGCGTGTGCAAGACCGAAGACTGTTGTATTTGCAGGATTATCAATTCCCTACTGCCTCCAATGCGGCTGAATTGTTTAGCTGGTTGCAGGAAGTATTTAACCAAGATTGGTATCTGAAAGCGAATTTTTGGCAAAGTATCAATATATTGTGCCATACAGAAGCCTTTACGCTCTTGCCTATTAGCCTGTATCAGTCAAACCGCAATGCCGATTATTTGCAGTGGATAAGTTCGTCTGAACACGCAACCACGAACTCAAACTTAGCCATGGCACCTATCAAAGGGCAGTTGCTTTCTTCTATCCGTACCGATTATATACAATGGTTCAAGGATATGTATCCGCAGGGAAAGGTGGCATTTTATCCGCAAATTTATGCTTTTCTGAAGCACGTTATCGCTCATTCAGAAAAACTGAAAAAGGCTTACGTGTATGCAGAACTCATTGATAACAAGTTGTTTGTGGGCGTTTGGCGCAATCTCAAATTAGAACTTTGCAATGAATACCACTGCCCCACTGCGCAAGATGTTTCGTATTTCATTCTGCTCGTTATGGACGAATTGCGCCTCGACAGAGAAGAATGTGAGGTGAAACTGCTTGGCAAAATCTCGCCTGTATCCGAAGTAGTGCGTTTGCTTCGCACCTATATTCGCCACGTAACTATAGGACATGGCAAACCCGCGTGGCTCGAAATGGGTGCGGAATTTGACAATCAACCGTATCATTATTACGCTGATTTGTTTGCTATGGCTCTTTAACAAGTTTACTTTTTTTAGAACTTCCACTTTTCTAAAAAGTGGAAGTTCTTGATTAAAACATAAAAAACGTTATTCAATATGCTTTCTCGCATCAATCCTACGACTACAGAGGCTTGGAAACGCCTGCAGGCGCACTATGCCACTATGCAACACACGCATTTGCGCGACCTATTCGCCCAAGATGCACAACGTTTTGAGCATTTTTCCCTTCGTTTGGAGGACATATTATTAGATTTTTCAAAGAATCACCTTACTGCCGAAACGCTCAAACTTTTGGTAGAACTTGCCCACGAAACGCACTTGCCTGAAGCTATAGAATCTATGTTCAAAGGTGAGAAAATCAACGAAACCGAAAACAGAGCGGTTTTGCATACAGCCTTGCGCCACGTAGAAAACTCGCCTGTGATGACCGAAGGTAAGGACGTAATGCTTGATGTACGCGAAGTATTGGCAAATATGGAGGCGTTTTCAGGCAAGGTTATTTCGGGTGCATGGAAAGGCTACACAGGAAAGGCAATTACGGACATTGTGAATATAGGCATTGGCGGTTCGGATTTGGGTCCGTTGATGGTCTATGAAGCCTTGCAACCTTACCGCAAACCGCACATCAAGGCGCATTTTGTGTCCAACATAGACAGCACGCACTTGGTCGAAACACTGAAAAAAGTAAATCCTGAAACTACGCTTTTCATCATAGCGTCCAAAACCTTCACCACACAAGAAACCATGACCAATGCGAACTCCGCAAAACAATGGTTCTTGCAAAGTGCGAAAGATGAGGCTTTTGTGGCAAAACATTTCGTAGCACTTTCTACCAATGCAGACGCAGTAGGCAAGTTTGGAATCGCTACCGAAAATATGTTCGGTTTTTGGGATTGGGTAGGCGGTCGCTATTCGGTTTGGTCGGCTATCGGCTTGTCACTTGCCTGCACCTTGGGCTTCGAAACGTTCAGCGAGTTTTTGGCAGGAGCGCACAGTTTGGATAAGCATTTCCGCACCGCGCCTTTCGAGAAAAACGTCCCTGTTTTGTTGGCATTGATAGGCGTTTGGTATGTCAATTTCTTCGAAGCTGAAAGTGAGGCTATCCTGCCGTATGACCAATATTTGCATCGTTTCCCTGCCTATTTCCAACAAGGCAACATGGAAAGCAACGGCAAAACTGTGATGCGCAATGGCGAGAAAGTAAACTTTTCAACGGGTCCTATCATTTGGGGCGAACCCGGCACGAATGGGCAACACGCTTTTTACCAACTTATTCATCAAGGCACGCGCTTGATTCCTTGCGACTTTCTCGCGCCTGCACAAAGCCAAAACCCTTTGGCAGACCATCACGAGAAATTATTAGCGAATTTCTTTGCGCAAACTGAAGCCTTGATGATGGGCAAAACCCGCGAACAAGTGGTAGCCGAGCTTCAGAAGGAAGGCAAGACGCAAGAAGCCATAGACACACTCGCGCCCTTCAAAGTTTTCGAAGGCAACAAACCGACTAACTCCATACTATACAAAAAACTCACGCCTTATACTTTAGGCACTTTGATAGCAATGTATGAGCAGAAAATTTTTGTGCAAGGTGTGATTTGGAATATCTTTAGCTTCGACCAATGGGGCGTGGAACTTGGCAAGCAATTAGCGAACCGCATCTTGCCTGAACTCCAAAACAAGGAAGCCATAACCTCGCATGATGCCTCTACCAATGGCTTGATAAATGCGTACAAGGCTTGGAGATAAAAATATCAACAAAACACACTCTTTCGAAAAAGGGTGTGTTTTTTCTTGCCTGCCATGCGTGTTTTCAGCCCAAAGGAAAGCCTATATTCAAACCTGCAAAACAATGTATTTCCCAAAATTCACTGCTTATATGCGGGTTATTTTTATCGAAATTATCCAAAATTTCGAGAGCTAATGCCTTATCCTTGATAATGGTTTCTGTTGGAATATCACACCAAAGTATAGCTATTTCATCTAAAAATGCTATCAATGTTTCAAGGCTTGTGGCTACAGGGAAAATATAGATTTTGTCCCATTCATCTATAGCATAAATCTCGGTAGCATTGTTTTTTTTCACTAAAGTAGTTCGTCCATCTACTTCGCCCACTATTTCGAAAGGTTGATATTCGAAAAATGATTTTACCTCCTCATAGTCGTACAAGTAGGCGTTTAAGTCCCACGTTTCAGGATTATTATCGAGAATTACTTTAGAAATAAGCCCAAATTGCCACTGTTGTTGTTTGTTTAGCATATTTTTTGTCTTATATCCTTGCCTTCGCGTATGTACTGATGCATGACTGCTTTGTCGCGTTGGCGTTTAGAAAAGTGCAGACGAACTTACATTTCACACAAATTTCTCTACTGCACTTTTCGTTTGCGTGGTGTTGTTGGTGGCGAAAGGTGGGTAGTGAAACAACTGTTTGGTATCGTTGTCGCAAGTGCGATTGGACTAAAAAAGTATTTGAGTCCAAATATTTTTTTTGTTCAAAAAGGCAACTTTAAAGGTTGCCTTTTATTTTAATCCAACAACCTTGCTACAGACAAATCTTCATCTAAGTTTTCCCAATGTATGCCTTGTCCCTTGCCTATAAAACGCCATGTGTTACGGTCTGTTTCGGAGGCATCACGAAGTTTGGGAAACCAATCCAAAGGCACACCCACTTCACGACCATCTGCAAGTTGCACATGAAGCATAGCCTCCGAAAACCAAACTTTCGAGGCAAAAATATTTTCCGATTTTTTAACCAAAGTATTCATTCCATGTATCAATAAAAAGTTGTTGATTTTCTACTACTATTTTGCGAATTGTGTTGATTTCTTTTGCAGAAAAGCCATAAGAATTGGCTAATTCTACAGGTAATAGCCAAAATTTGGCTGTATTTTCAGCACTTTCTATATGAATGTGAGGTGGCTCATCATTTTCGTTGCTGTAGAAGAAAAAACGAAATCCTTTGACTCGCAAAACTGTAGGCATATTGTTCTATTGTTTTACAAATGTACGAACTTATTTTTAGAAAATCAAGTGTCAATAATCCAAACAAATTATCGTTTCAGCATTTTTCACGCTGAAAAGGCGTTAAATAATGATACGATTAAATATCCTTTCTTACCAAAATCAAATCCATTGTTCTGCGTTCAAGGTCAGTGCTTTTCACCTTTACCTTCACAGTGTCGCCAAACGAAAGGACATTGCCACGTTTGCGCCCGCGTATGCAGTAGTTAGCAGAGTCGAGTTCGTATTGGTCATCGAACATATCCGCCAAGCGCACCATGCCTTCGCACTTCGTTTCGGTGATTTCTACGTACATACCAAATTCTGTAACGCCTGAAATCGTGCCTTCGAAAACCTTGCTTTCCATCATAGACATATATTCCACTTGTTTGTATTTGATAGAAGCACGCTCTGCGTCCATAGCGCGTTTTTCCATGTTCGTGGAGTGTTTGCAAAAAGCATCATATTCAGCCTTGTCCACCGAGCCTTTTTTGTCTAAGTAATGTTGCACCAATCGATGCACCATCATATCGGGGTATCTACGAATGGGCGAGGTAAAGTGCGTGTAGTGCTGAAATGCCAAGCCAAAGTGTCCGATAGCGTCTGTACTATAGCGAGCCTTTGCCATAGCGCGTATGGCGAGGGTTTGTAGGAAAGACAGCGTGGTCGAGCCTGCCGTTTCAGTAACGAGGCGGTTGATAGACGTTGCCAATGCCTTGCCTCCTGTGTCTATGCTGTAGCCAAATTTTTGGGCGAAGGTAGCGAAGTTTTGCAAGCGTTCTACGTCTGGTTTTTCGTGAATACGATAGACCATCACAGGCGACTCGCCTTCTTTGTTCTTTTGGTGAAATATAAACTCGGCTACTTTTTTGTTTGCCAAGAGCATAAACTCCTCGATGAGTCGGTGTGCGTCTTTGCGTTCTTTCACAAAAATTCCTATAGGCGTGCCGTTTTCATCTAATTTGAATTTTACCTCGGTAGTTTCGAAGTTGATAGCACCTTTGGCGAAGCGGTCTTTCATCATTTTTTTGGCAAGCGTATTGAGCAGTTTTAGCTCTTTGGCATAGTCGCCCTTGCCTGCTTCTAAAATTTGTTGCGCCTCTTCATACGCAAAACGCCTATTCGAATGAATAACAGTGCGCCCGAACCATTCGCTTAAGATTTTGGCGTTTTTGTCCATCTCGAACACTGCCGAGAAGGTAAGCCTATCTACATCAGGTTTCAAAGAACAAAGGTCATTCGAAAGGGCTTCGGGGAGCATAGGCACAACCCTATCCACCAAATACACCGAAGTAGCGCGTCTGTTTGCCTCTTTTTCGAGGGCAGAGTCAAGCGCGATATAATGCGTTACGTCTGCAATGTGTATGCCTATTTCCCAATTCCCATTTTCGAGGGTTCGCACCGAAAGCGCGTCATCAAAATCTTTGGCATCATCGGGGTCTATCGTAAAGGTCGTGATGTCACGGAAGTCGCGGCGTTTTTTGAGTTCTGTTTTGGTAAGTTTCCACTTGATTTTTTCGGCTTCTGCTTCCACGCCTTCAGGAAAGTCGGTAGGCAAGCCATATTCGGCAAGGATAGCGTGCATTTCGGTATTGTGTGCGCCTGCTTTGCCCAACACTTTGATAACCTTGCCTGTAGGACTGTTGGTTTCGTCATGCCATTTATGTACTTTCACAATCACTTTCTCGCCTGACTTCGCGCCCATGATATTGTCGATGTGGACAAAAATATCCATGTGCATCTTACGGCTGTCTGCCGTTACAAAGGCGTATCTATCGCGTATATCAATCTTGCCTACGAACTCGGTCTTGTTGCGTTCCAAAATTTCTATTACTTCACCTTCTATCTTCTTGCCTCCCTTGCGTGCATTGTAGCGCACTTTCACGCGGTCACCATCAATGGCAAATTTCAAATCATCGGCACTTACCCAAATATCGTCTTCCATACCCTCGCATACTACGAAGGCAAAACGGGCATTCACAAAGTCCACAATGCCTTCTGCTTCGGGCAATTTGCTATTGCTCTTGAAGTTCCCATGTGTGTTCATGACGATAGCGTTCACGTCGAGCATGGCTTCGAGGTTGCGCACTACTTCCATCTTTGCGTTCTCTTGTGAGGCACGCAATAGGCTGAATATATCATTGATAGAAAATACTTTCGAGGGTTTGCTCTCAAACAAATCCGCAAGGCGTTGCGGAATTTCGGCTATGAGTTGGGCGTTTTTCTCTTTTTTGCCTTTACCGCCCTTGTGTCGGTTGAAATGTTGTTTCTTGTTTCCGTTTTTGGCATTGGGCGTAGTTTGTTGGTCGGTGGGGCTTGCCTGCCCTTTTTCGTTCTTTTTTTTGTCTTTTTTCATTGTTATTATAGGTTGAGAATGATAAACTTACAACGGCTTATAGCCCTTGTCAGTTTGAGTATTTTTCAAAGTTGTAACTTTTTTTTGAGAAATGCAAATTTTTTGCCATTCTATTCTAATAAAAAAAGGGGGCTTGCCTGCCTGCATTTGCGAAGCATACAAACCCACCCTTGTTTTTGTTATTTCTAATACAAATGTTCCAAATCTTTGTCCCTCACTTCAAAGTCGTCAAGCGTCAAGAATTGCTCCCAAAAATCATTGTTTGGCACTCCCGCCACGCATATCACAGGTGTTTTGCGAACAGGGTGCAAGAAATAAATGCGCCTCGCGTGTAGGTTGATGTTGCCATCAGGGTTGGGTTTGGCATAGCCATATTTCACATCTCCGCGAATAGGACAACCCATCGCGGCTAATTGTACGCGGATTTGGTGAGGGCGACCTGTAAGCGGGCTGACTTCTAACAAGTAATGTTCGTTTAGCTCGCCTAAAACTCTGTAGCTCAATTCAGCACGCATACTTCCATCACGAGGCGAGTTGTAAGCAGTAACAAAATTGCGTGTTTCGTCTTTCACGAGCCAATGCGTCAGTTTGCCGTGGTGTCGTTGGGGCTTGTTGCGCACTACTGCCCAATACACTTTTTGGATTTCACGCTCACGAAACATAGCCGTTACGCGCTCTAAGGCTTTGGAGGTACGCGCCAAAATGATAGCCCCGCTTACAGGGCGGTCTAATCTGTGTGGAACACCCAAAAACACCTCTCCCGGTTTTTCGTATTTTTCTTTGAGGTAGGCTTTCGCATAATCGCCCAGCGTGGCATCGCCTGTGCTGTCACCTTGTGAGAGCATACCAGCAGGCTTATTGACTATAAGCAGATGATTGTCTTCGTATAATACTTGAAAAGGATAGGTTTCCATAATGGGGAAGGTTGAGAATATATGTGAAAGATGTTTGAGGCTATTTGCCTTGCCTCAAACCCTTATTTGCAAAATTACAAACGTTTTCTATAAAAAAGCAAAAAAAAAGAAACAAAATCAAAAAATACCAAAATAGGGCGTACTATTTTCAGCATAACCATTCTTTTAGCGCATTTGTTACCAAATTGTTTCTTTTTTTGATGGTAGTTTTTGGTAGTGCATTTTTAGCCCCAGCGGGGCGATATCTTTGTAGAAAAGCCGTTCCACAAGCAAGAACCCTGTAGGGGTGAAATCTTAAGATGTCGCCCCT
>RDXI01000110.1:12549-16667 GCA_004292795.1 Bacteroidota bacterium
CTTAACACAAAAAAAAGCCTCGCAAAATTTGCAAGGCTTTTAGCGGAATGGACGGGACTCGAACCCGCGACCCCCTGCGTGACAGGCAGGTATTCTAACCGGCTGAACTACCACTCCGTATAGAATGAATTTTATTAAGTGATTTTTAGATTATTTTGGCGGAATGGACGGGACTCGAACCCGCGACCCCCTGCGTGACAGGCAGGTATTCTAACCGGCTGAACTACCACTCCGTTTGAATTATGTTGCAAAGGTAAGGCGGTTTTTTTAAACTTCCAAATTTTTTGCAAAAAATTTTTAATATTTTTTTTTTGAGCGAGTTTTGCCTACCTTTGTTGCTATGAAAATCGCGCTTATTGTGGTGGGAGTCATCATTGGAATACTCATCATAGTTCTGACTTGGGTAATTTATCACCTCACCAATCCTGTAGGCAAGGTAGCCAAACTTGCCGAAAAAGACGCTGTTCCTGTGAAGCAGGCAAGGCTGTACGAAGATGTGAAAGAGCTTACCTCTATTCGCCCCTACAGACATTCGGGCAATGCAGAAGGTATGCAAAAATCGGTGGCTTACCTACAAAAAGCTTTTCAGGAGGCAGGCTATAGTCCTTCGTTGCAAGCATTTCAAACGCCCAATGGCAATACGTATCAAAATGTGATAGCTTTTTATGGCGACACTACGCTTCCGCGTGTAATCGTAGGGGCGCATTATGATGTGTGTGGCGACCAAGAAGGGGCAGACGACAACGCTACAGCGGTGGCAGGTATGCTCGAAATAGCTCGCCTACTGCAAGAGAAGAAACCCAAACTTGCCTACTGCATCGAATTGGTGGGCTATGCCAACGAAGAACCGCCTTATTTTCGTACAAAGTATATGGGCAGTGCCGTTCATGCGCGTCATTTGAAGGAAAGCAAAACCAACGTAAAGGCGATGGTTTGTCTTGAGATGTTGGGCTATTTTTCGGATAGACCCAATTCGCAAACGTTGCCCCTCCCCTTCCTTACCTACGTCTATTCCAGCACTGCCAACTTCATAGCTGTAGTAGGCAAGTGGGAACAAACCGAGATTGTGCGCAAGGTAAAACGCGCCATGCTTTCTGCGGGCAATATTCCTGTTTTTTCTATCAATTCGCCCAGCATTGTTACGGGCATCGACTTTTCTGACCATCGCAATTATTAGGCAGAGGGCTTCGAGGCGGTAATGATAACCGACACTTCTTTCTTCCGCAATCCAAACTATCACCAAAAAACCGACACTATAGAAACCATCGACTTTGTGCGCATGACCGAAGCCGTAAAAGGCGCGTATTGGGCAGTGCTTAGTTTGTAGTTTAGATGTTAGTTTTTAGATGTTAGATATTGGTTTTTAGATATTGGTTTTTAGATGTTGGTTGTTGTATGGTTATTACCCTTCTACCTCTCCACCCTTCTACCTTTCCACCTCTCCACCCTTCTACCTTTCCACCCCTCCACCCTTCCACCCCTTTCCCCATGCACCTCGCAATAGCAGGCAATATTGGCGCAGGCAAGACGACTCTTGCCAAGCGCGTAGCAGAACATTTTGATTGGCAAGTTTCCTTCGAGTCAGTCGAAGACAATCCTTATTTGGCTGATTTCTATGGAGATATGCCACGTTGGTCGTTTCATCTGCAAATTTATTTTTTGAATAATCGCTTCGCACAAGTGCAAGAAGTGCGTGCCAAAGGCTTGCCTACTGTGCAAGACCGCACCATTTACGAAGATGCGCACATTTTCGCCCGCAATTTGGTTGAGTCGGGTTTGATGCCTACCCGCGATTATGAAAATTATTGGAATGTCTATAGCAATATGCTTCAATATGTGCAACCGCCCGATTTGCTCATTTATTTGCGTGCTGACTTGCCTAAACTACAGGGACAAATCCTGAAGCGTGGGCGCGAATATGAACAAGCCATTCCTGCCGAATATTTGGCAACGTTGAACAAGTGTTATGAGGATTGGATAGCGCAATACAAGGAAAGTCCATTGCTCATTTTGGACGTGAATAACCGCGATTTTGTAGAAAATCCTGCCGATTGGGAATATGTACTAACCGCCATCAAAAACCAACTGAAACCCCAATAATTTTTAGTAAATGCTCAATAGGATAGGGTTTGAAACCCTATCCTACGAAGCGAGTAGGCAAGTTAATCATAATTTTATGCGAAAAATTGTTCTCTTTTGTGTCTTGTGTATGTGGGTAGGCGAGCTATACGCGCAAAAAGATATGTGGTTGAAGGAAATCAACCAAGACGTTTGGACTCCTTTTGCGGAGGCTTACCAAGAATTGAATGTCAAAAAATACAAAGCCTTGCATAGGCAAGACCTCATACGCGCCACAGGAGCAGGCAAGCAGATAAAAGACTTGCCTACCTACAGCGCGGAAGTAGGCAAGTGGTTTGCAGAACTGAAAACGCAAAAATCGCAAGTAAGCATCAAATTTCGCTTTTTGGAGCGCATTTGCAACGGCAAAACGGCTTCGGAACGCGGTATTTACGAACTGATGATAGCCAATGAAGCAGACAAGGAACAACGCTATTATGGCAAGTTCCACGTCTTTTTGCGGAAGGAAAAGAAAAA
This sequence comes from Bacteroidota bacterium, assembly GCA_004292795.1. Classification (GTDB taxonomy): domain Bacteria; phylum Bacteroidota; class Bacteroidia; order Cytophagales; family Microscillaceae; genus RDXI01. The sequence goes on from RDXI01000110.1 coordinate 15,145, forward strand.
ATGGAAAATCGCTATAGACTATGACTCAAACGAAGGCGACACCATTTCGGCAGACGATTTCCAAAAAGCCTTGGGCATAGATGCCTTCGAAAAGTATTGATACACCCAAAAATCCAAACAAAACATTAACTTTGCAAACGATAACATTGATATTCCTTTATTCTGTTTCTCACAATGAAATACATACCTTTGAACGACCTCCACGCAAAGTTAGGGGGCAAAATGGTAGAATTTGCAGGCTACAATATGCCTGTGCGCTATAGCTCCGACAAAGAAGAACACATGACCGTGCGCCAAGGCGTGGGCGTGTTTGATGTTTCGCACATGGGCGAATTTATGGTTACAGGCGCGAAGGCTCTCGACCTCATTCAGCACGTAGTGTCAAATGATGCCTCGAAATTGTTTGATGGCAAGGCTATGTATGCTTACCTGCCCAACGAACAAGGGGGCGTAGTGGACGACTTGCTCGTGTACCGCATCAATGCCGAAAAATATATGTTGGTAGTCAATGCCTCGAATATCGACAAAGATTGGGCGTGGATTTCGCAACACAACACAATGGGCGCGGAAATGCAAAATATTTCTGATGATACTTGCCTATTTGCCGTGCAAGGTCCCAAAGCTGTAGAAGCTATGCAAGTGCTGACAAAAGTAGCCTTGAACGAAATGGCGTATTATACTTTCCAAATTGCCGAATTTGCAGGTGTGCCAGACGTGGTAATCTCGGCTACGGGCTATACAGGTTCAGGCGGTTTTGAGTTGTATGTTCCCAACGAACACGCGGAAAAGGTGTGGCACGCTATTTTCGAGGCAGGCAAGGAGTATGGCATCAAACCTATTGGCTTAGGCGCGAGAGATACGCTTCGTTTGGAGAAAGGTTTTATGCTCTATGGCAATGACATAGACGACCACACTTCGCCCCTCGAGGCGGGTTTGGGTTGGGTTACCAAATTCACCAAGCCTTTCATCAACAGCGACAACCTAAAAGCGCAAAAAGACGCAGGCATCAAACGCAAATTGGTTGCTTTCAAAATGAACGAAATGGCAATCCCGCGCAGTCATTTTGCTATCGTAGATGCAGAGGGCAACAAATTAGGCGAGGTTACTTCGGGAACTATGTCGCCCAGCCTCGAAGCGGGCATAGGCATGGGCTATGTGCCTGTGGAGTTCGCCTCCGAAGGCTCGCAAATCTTCATCGAAATACGCAACAAGCGCGTACCCGCTACAGTGGCAAAAGCTCCGTTGGTGTAGCGCGTCAGGTAGGCAAGTTTATAAAATTCCCCCTTCTCAATGTTTTTTGGGAAGGGGGTTATGTTTATTTATTTTAACCTAAATTGTGTGTTACCTCAAACGGTAGCCCCAGCGGGGCGATATCTTCAAGATGTCGCCCCGCTGGGGCTTTTATCTATAGGTTATTTTTGGCTACAAAGATGTTGCCCCTCTGGGGCAAAGATATAACACACAACTTATACCAAAATAAATTTTAAAGTGCATACAACAAAAGGCTGTAGCGCACCCTTTCT
>RDXI01000111.1 GCA_004292795.1 Bacteroidota bacterium
TTGTGGTTAATACGTATTTTTAATCTTATTTTAAGTATAATATTAGCTTTTTCCCAAAAAAAAGCTAATATTGCGCTGTTATGCGCCTCATTTTTCTACTGTTGGGGGGAGGCTTTTTGCCTCTCTTTGCTTTTGCTCAATACGACTACAACACTGTCGACTCTACCTCCAAAAGCCTTTTTATTGCCCAAAAATGGCAAAAATTGCTACAGGAAAGCCATAAAGCCCTGCAAAACAATACTGATTTTTACGACCTAAGATTGCGCAGAGGGCTTGCCTACTTTGAGCTAAAAAAATATCGTTTGGCTATACAAGAGTTCAACCAAATGCAACGCTTCTTTCCTGCTGACACAGCTTCGCGCTATTACTTGTGTTTGGCGCATGGACTCGCGGGCAATACAGCAGAGGCGCAACAAAACGCCAATATCTTGCCTGATACGCTCCGAAAGGTTTTGCAAAAACGCAAACAAGTTTGGCTCGCCGAAAAAGAAGTAGGCGAGTGGAACGCCTACAGAGGCTTGCAAGGCGGAGGCATGTATGTGAGTCATGTGGCAGGCAAGCGGTTGTCTTTCCTGCACACCGCGAGCAGTTTTGCCTTCCAAAACTTCAAAAAAGCAAACTATCCTGCGCAAAGAGTGATGTTTTTTAATAATGGCGTACAAATAGGAGGAGGGACACACGCCATTGTTTCGCTTCCGCGCTTGTGGAAAATCAACCTAAGTGCGCAATACAATCACATAGGCACTTACACCCAAACCTTCAACAACACGACCAAAAAACACGAAACAACTTCCTTTTCAAAAGGTGGGCTTTCGTTAGGCGGTTCGATAGAAAAGGGCTATCAAAACATAGATTTTCTTTTAGGCACATATTGGAATAACTTTTTGGGCTATTATACCTTGCAAGAAACGGCAGGACTTACCTACTATCCTTTCAGCAATGCCCGCCTTGCCATTCGCGCTCAAGTGTCGGCTCTCCAAAATCTTATTGAGTCCAATCCCGACTATCAAACAAGTATGCTTTATTTTGGCAAAATAACCTTGCAAGCCCATACAAAAGTTTGGCTATCAGGGAGTTATCTCTATGGCGACACGCAAAACTTCTTTGACATTGAAAACAACGCTATTTATTATACCGCAGACCGCACCAAACAACAAGCGCAGGGAAGCCTGTTTTTTTTGGTAGGCAAGCACATACGCCTTACCCTTGCCTACACACTCATAGAACGCAACAGCAGTCAATTCTCACAAGTAAGCCCAGACTATATGCCCATTATTCCCATTTCCTACTTCGCACATCAGGCAAGCACCGCAATAACTTGGCGATTTTAGCAGTTTGCCCCAGTAGGCAAGGAGTTGGTCGAATAAAGTTGCGGGGTAGGCAAGCTTGCCTGTATCTTTGCAACACATTTTTAATCTCCTTATTCTTACTGTATGTTCAAAGAATTTAAAGCCTTCCTTATGCGAGGCAATGTTATCGAATTAGCCATTGGTGTTATCATTGGTGGCGCGTTTGGAGCTATCACGACTTCCCTTGTTTCCGACATCTTGATGCCCTTGTTAGGCGTTTTCACAGGAGGCATTGACTTTTCTACGCTTTCCTACAAAATAGGCGAGAAGTCTGTTATCGCGTATGGCAAATTCATACAAAGCATCATTACCTTTTTGATTTTGGCATTTGCTATCTTTATGATGGTAAAGGTAATCAATCAATTTTCTAAGAAGAAAGAAGCCGAGCCTGTCGCGCCTACCAAAGACCAAGAACTGCTGGCAGAAATCCGCGACTTGTTGAAAAAATAGTTAGTAAAAAAACTTCGGCAACGTTCCACACGATGCCGAAGTTCAATAAAAACCTACAATTTTACCCCCACTAACACAATATCATCACGTTGAATAGTGCCTTCCATGTATGTTTGCACAGCACGTTCTAAGCTCACTTTTTGTTCGTTCATGAGCAAGTGTGCATTTTGTAATAAAATCTCTTTCAACCTATTTCCGCCAATTCTATTGCGTTTGATGTCGTTTTGGTCAGTAATGCCATCACTGAACAAGTACATAATAGAGTCTTTTTCAAGCGTAAGGGTTTGTTGTATGAAAGGAAGTGTAGCATTTATCTCGCCTCCAATAGAACGGCGCGTAGCACCAATTTCTTCTATTTCTGGGCTGTTCGGTCTTTTCACAAACAAAGGACGCTTTGCCCCGCCAAACGTAACCTGTACCTCGCCTTCTGTTGTGGGTGTCCAAACGACAATAGCCGCGTCCATGCCACCTTGTGAATTGTCTGTATTGGTTTGGAGGGCATATTTTACTTCTTCGTCCAAATATTTCAGAATATCAGCAGGTTGTTGATGCTCTTGCAACACGACCACTTTGTCCAAAAGTGCGTGGGCAATCATAGACATCAAAGCACCAGGCACACCATGCCCCACGCAATCAATGACCGCCAAAATAATTGTATCCTCTTGTTTATGTAGCCAATAATAATCCCCCGAAACAATATCCTTAGGCTTATTCAGCACGAAATACTCGCCTAACGTGCCTTGCATACGTGTAGGGTAGGGAAGCATCGCATTTTGGATTTGCAATGCCACTTGAATACTCGATTCTATAATTTGGTTTTTGGCTTCTATAAGTTCATTGCGCCCTGTGAGTTCGAGGTTTTGCTTGGCGATATAATCTCGTTGGGCTGTGATTTCCTCTTGTTGTTGGCGCAATTCTTCGTTTTGCACTTGTATTTCTTCCTTCTGTTCGGCAAGTTCCGCTTTTTGCATCGTCAGTTCTTGGTTCAAGCGATGCTTGTGGGCATTGTTGCGATATAAAATAATCGCCACTGCAATCACGCCCAACAAGGCAAAACTAATAGCTATCCCAATAGCATAAAAAGTTGATTTTTGGGCTACGTGCAGGTCATTTTTTTGCCTAAGTTTTTGATTTTCAGCCTCTTTGCTCTCTGTTTCGTAGATAGTGCGCATTTGTACCAACTGCTTCGCCTTGTCTGCTTTTTCCAAGCTATCCTTTGTGGTAATGTATTTCTTGTAATAAAAAAGAGCATTGGCAATATCCTTTTTTTTATCATACAACTCGGCAAAAGTCGCATAATTATTCATGATTTGTCGTTGATTTTTCGTCTTTACAGCAATTTCCTGTGATTTTGCCATAAAATCTTCAGCCTGCGCAAAGTCGTTCTTCTCCAAATACAAGCCTGCTATTTCGTTATAAGAACCTGCCAAATTGCGTATATCCCCTACTTTGAGCCTGTATTTGAGCGTTTTTTGGGAATACAACATAGCTGTATCATACTCTTTCAAAATCTTATAAACATTCGACATATTGCTATAGGCAATGTATATTTTAGAAGAGTCATTTGTTTTATCACCCAAAGCCAATAAATCTTGAAAGCATTGTATGGATTCCTTGTATCTCTTCAAAGATTTGTATGTGCTTGCCAAGTTGGTAAGGTTAGACATCATAAGTGAAACATTACTCAGTTCTTTATTGAGCTTGTATGCCTTCTGATACATTTCTTCAGCTTTCACAAAATCTTCATCACGCGCATACATAGCTCCCATGTTGTTCGTGAGGCGAGCTTCAAGCTCTTTGTTATCCGTTTTTTGGGCATACTTAATAACCTTCACAAAACATTCTAGAGCCTTGTCCAATACATTTTGATTGAAGTAGGCGATGCCCAGCTCATTGTAAACCTCGTTTAGCAGTTTTTCATCACCCAATTTTTCATAAAGCCCTATAGCTTCCTTGTAATACTGAACCGTTTTCAGCACATCACCCTTATTTTCATAATTACCCGCCAAAGTGCGCGTAGCTTGCGCCAAAGCCTTATCTACTTTTGTCTTTTGGGCTAATTCGAAGGCTTTTTGGGCGGTTTCAAAGGCTTTTTTTACGTCTTTTCGTTTGCAATGTACGGATATAGCGCACATTATACGAACTTTTGCCGTATCCGAAGTAGCTTTGTCTAAGACAGATTGAAGGCTGTCTAACTTGGTATCTTTGGTTTCTTTAGGCTTTTGTTGTGCTACAAGGGGCTGAAAACCCACACACAATAACACGAGAACTATTGCAGTAAATATGCGCATGAAAAGATGGCGAAGAAGTGAATATTTGCACTGCTTAAAAATCGTGTGACATCTGTATTTTGAGCCTGATAAGGTTTGGCTGAACCCGATAACGCTACCCAAAAAAAGCGTATAGATGTTGCAACTACAAATATCTTGCTACTTTTTTTGGGCGTATTTATGGGGTTGGCTCGTCTTTATGTAAGGTTTCGTTAGGATTTGCATATAAGTCAGCGGCGCGTTGTAGGCGAGCTTTTATTTTGTTTACCAAAATACGCGGGCTTAATACCTTCATACCTGCGCCAAAACCCAATATTTCGCGCTCCAATTCATAGTTTAGCACGACCTCAATGCTGACGATAGCCCCTTGTTCGTCTTGCTTCAGAATGGTCTGGCTTTGATGTAAGGGTTTTGTGAGTATATAGGGCGTATTTTCTTTGTTGATTTGCAAAACAACCTTTACAGCCTTGTCTTTTTCTGTTTTCGTAACGCCTACCAAGTCATTGTAATACGTATCAAAGTCCACGTCTTCGTGTTCCACAAAAGGCTCTTGGGGCAATTCCTGAAAACTCACTATCCTATCCAATGCCAACGTCATCAGATACGCCTGTTTTTTGCGCTTGGTTATCAAAAACCAGCGATTGCGGTATTCTTTCAGCAGGTAAGGATAATGAATGTCTTGTTGCGGATTCTTGGCTTTAAAAGATTGATATTCAAGCAAAAGCGGTTTTTTGTGCAAAATGGCTTGATACAACGTATTGATATGCTCAATGCCTTTCAAGCGTTGATTGCTCTCAAACTGAATACAGTTACGGCTTTTCTTAGCAGACTTGTAAAGCGTGTTTTCCAACTTTACGACAGTTTCTGCCATTTCGCCAAAGTAAGAAAAACCGTTAAATTGCTTCAACACATTCAAAACTTCCTTCAGTTTTTCTACATCTGTAGCATTGATAGGCGTTTTGAAAATGCTGTAGTTCTTGTCTTCGTAGGCATAATATTTCTTGTCTATCACGACAATAGGCGCGTTGTAGCCCAATTTATCGCTTCGCATCATTTGAATATCGCCCTGAATAGTGCGCTTGCTGATGCCTGTAGCAATGCCTTCACAATCATAAATAACCTCTGCTACCTTGTCCATAAGGTCTTCCAGTGTCCATTTACGAAAACGGTTTTGCAAACACTCATCTATAGTTTTGTACCGAATAAGAGCAAGTTTATTGATAGACATACAGCATTTTTTTGGCTTCATAGGATAGGGTTTGAAACCCTATCCTATTGATAAACAATGATTTAGATAGTTTTGAAACCCTATCCTATTGATAAACAATGATTTAGATAGTTTTGAAACCCTATCCTATTGATAAACAATGATTTACACACTTCGAAAATCCTTCAAATTTACATCAGCAACTTTGTTGGTAAGCAAAAAATCAAGCATATTGAACCATTGCCCACACTCATCTAAAATCCAGCTATCCGAAGTAATGACCACTTGCGAAGACTCTATCAATACCTTGTCAGGATTGAAAACCAATTCCGTTTGCCAATCCCAGCCCCTTTCCTGCGCAAGTTCCGTAACAATGCCTTTCAGCCTTCCGCTATTGGACACAGGCGAGTCAAAATACCATTGCGCTTTGTGTATGCCCAATTCTTGCAAAGCCTCGCCTATCATCATAAGGGCAGGCAAGGTTTCCTCGACTTTCCTATAAGTGCGGTGAATACTCGCAAGGTCGCGGTAGCAATTATCGCGCCCCAACAAAATCACGCCACCCGACAGCGCACTTTCCAATGTGATGAGCAAGTTGTAGCCATCAATCGAAACTTCCTTGCCTGCTATGTCCGCTATCGAGATTTCCTTGCCTGCCCGTTTTTCCCTTGCCTGCTCCGAACAAGCACAACGCATCACAGCAATCATTTGCCTTTCTGTTAGCCGAAACCGATTGCCGACCAACTGCAAAGAAGGATTATCGGGATAATCTCTCGACAGCAACCAACTCAAATCCTGCACCGCTTCTTGTAGGGTAGGCAAGGTTTTCTCGGCAAAAAGTTTCGCATCTTCAGGGTGTTGTCCGCGATGACGTTGCATATTGTTGAAAAAATGGAATATTTATACTAAAATAAGATTAAAAATGCGTATCAACCACAAGGACATAGATTTCTTTTACATTTTCTCTTGTGTTCTTGTGTCCTTGTGGTTTTTATTTCAGTATTAAGAGGAAATTACCAACGAATAAGCGCGGAAGCCCACGTAAAGCCACTTCCGAATGCCGCAAGGCAAACAAGGTCGCCCTCTTTCAAGCGGTTTTGTTCCCAAAGTTCGCTCAAACAAATAGGAATAGTCGCGGCAGTCGTGTTGCCGTACTTCTGAATGTTGTTGTAAACTTTGTCTTCAGGCAAGCCCATTTTTTGGCGCACCGCTTCCGATATACGCAAATTTGCCTGATGAGGCACAAGCATATCGATGTCTGTTGTTTGCAAATTATTGGCTTGTAGAGCTTCGTCTATCACCTCACTAAAGCGCGTTACGGCGTGTTTGAATACCGCACTCCCTTTCATAAAAGGCAAATGCCTTCCTTCTTCTACAATTTTGGTCGACATACGGTCTTTCAACCTGCTACCTGGGTGTTCGAGTATCAAATCTTCGGCATACTTGCCTTCCGAGTGCAAATGCGTAGAAAGAATACGCCTGTCGGGATTGTCTGTTTTTTCAATCACTACAGCCCCTGCACCATCACCAAACAACACCGCAAAATCACGATTGCGCGTGCTAAGTTCCAAGATGTTAGATTGTATTTCTGCCCCAACGACCAAAATACGCTTATACATACCCGATTTGATGAATTGGTCGGCAATCGAAACGCCATAAATAAAGCCAGAGCATTGCGCCCTCACGTCCAACGCCCCAATCTCACGAAAAGGCAATTCACGTTGCAACAACACACCCGAACCCGGAAAATTATAATCGGGGCTAAGCGTGGCAAAAATAATAAAATCGATGTCTTGAGGAGTAAGCCCTGCACGCTCAATAGCCATTTGTGCGGCTCGCGCTCCCATATTCGAAACAGTGTCCTTGCCTTCAGTAAAAAAACGGCGTTCTTTGATGCCCGACCTTTCTGTAATCCAAGCATCGCTTGTGTCCATTAGTTTTTCTAAGTCGTGGTTAGTAACAACTGTTTCAGGCACATAGAAACCTACGCCTGTAATGCGCGAAAAATTCATAATGAGTAAAGGAATAATACCGCACAAAATTAGGCAATATTTGTGTGAAAACATACAAAAACAACAAACATTGCGCTAAAACGTCTGTTTTGGCGCAATGTTATACTGTTCGAGGGCGGGTTAGAAAAAGAACTGCTCGAGTACTATCTTGCCTTCTTTGACCTGATACACACAAATTTCGTCCATCACATAGCGTTGTCCGTTGTCGTTTTGCGTAACGTCCAGAGCCATCATAACCGAAAAATGTTGGTTGCTTACCACAGCATCAGAAACTTCTACGCCATGTATTTGAAAGGCAGTGGCAAAATAAGCCCCTTTTTGGGCAATAGCTTCTAAGCCCTTCACAACATTATCAGGGGTATGTTCGGGTTCTACACTCACAACGTCAGGTGAGTAAAGAGTTTGCACCGCTTCTTCGAACTTGCCTTGCCTGCAAAGACTCACAAGGATTTGCGCTACTTCTGCTGTAGTCATCATAATATGAAAAGGTTAGGGTTAAATATGCCACAAAGATACAGCATTTTTTACAAAAAAACACTTTTTTGTAAAAAACAAACATATTTACCAAAAAATAACACTGTGTTATTATACAGTTAATCTGCCCCCATCACATCAAGCAACTGCCGTATCAACTCGTGCCATAGTGCCTTGAGTTCTTTCGGGTTCGTCATTTCCGAGTAATCCGTAATCTTGAGGAACGTCCCATTCGTAAGCTCGCTTTGTTGAATTTTGAACTCTATGAAAGAAGGGTCTGTTACGTCTTGCTTGTCATTGCTCAAAAATTCATAGCGCACACACTTGTTTTGGCGGTTGATGACCATACGCGCAAAATGATCGCTGTTGTCCCATACGAAGTTCAGCACCTTGTCGGTGTCTTGCGTTACTTTGTCAGCGAACCATTCGGAGAGGCTCGCGGGGTTTTGTAGGTAAGGAAAGAGTATGCGCGGGGAGCTATTGACCTCAAATTCCTCAATATATTTATATTTATGCATGGTATTGTTCAATTTTTGTTTGACAATGAAAATATTTTTTTCGTAAACATAGTAATTTTTTTGCATATTAAAAAAAGTTTTTTACTTTTGCAACATCAAATAAAAAAAATATCTCGGCGGGGTAGCTCAGGTGGTTAGAGCGTTGGATTCATAACCCAAAGGTCGAGGGTTCAACTCCCTCCCCCGCTACTAATAAAAATGCTGTTTTTGGCGTGTATAACCACTTTCTACAGATGAAAAAAGGTTTTGCAACAAAAATTACAACAAAAAACCCTACTAAAACGAAATGTACCAGACTTTGGTACATTTTTTTTGCTTTTGGGGTAGGCAAGCAAAACAACACGGAAAACCATAAACTCGCCTACCCATGTGTATGCACGTTTTCAAAATTGAAACCGTTTGCATATCTTTGCACCACTTTTCAATAGAACTTTCACCGCGTTGATGCAGGCATCAAACGCTCAAATACTGAAGCAATGCAAACCACTGCAACCCCTCAAACGTTCATATCGTTTGACCGCAAAAATTATACTGATGAGGTCTTAGTGCATCTCTACCGCGAAATAGCCAAACCGCGCCTATTCGAAGAGAAAATGCTCGTGCTACTTAGGCAAGGCAAAATCTCCAAATGGTTTTCAGGCATTGGGCAAGAAGCCATTTCGGTAGGTTGCACACTCGCCTTAGAAACAACGGATTACATCTTTCCTATGCACCGCAACTTGGGCGTTTTTACCTCTCGCGGTATGGACTTGTTCCAGCTTTTTACACAGTTTCAGGGCAAACGCACAGGCTTCAGCAAAGGGCGTGAGCGTTCCTTTCACTTTGGCTCGAAGGAACATCATATCGTAGGTATGATTTCGCACTTGGGACCTCAACTCTCTTTGGCAAATGGCGTGGGCTTGTATCACAAATTGCACCACGAAAAAGGCGTAGCACTTGCCTTCACAGGCGAGGGCGCAACAAGTCAGGGCGAATTTCACGAAGCCTTGAACGTGGCGGCGGTGTGGGACTTGCCTGTTATCTTTGTGATTGAAAATAACGGCTACGGACTTTCTACGCCTTCAAGCGAGCAATACAAGTGCAAAGACTTGATAGACAAAGGAATAGGCTACGGCATGGAAGCCGTACAAATAGACGGCAACAACATTCTCGAAGTCTATAGCACTATCCACAAATACGCAGACGAATTGCGCTACAATCCACGCCCTATCCTTATCGAGGCTATGACGTTTCGTATGCGCGGACACGAAGAGGCATCAGGCACAAAATACGTACCGCCTCACTTGTTCGAAGAATGGGCGTTGAAAGACCCTGTGGGCAATTATGAGTCTTACCTACTGAAAGAGGGCGTGATGACTCCCAAAATGGTAGGCGATTTCAAAGATGCCTTCAAACTACACTTGAGCCAACAAATAGACCGCGCTTTCCAAGAACCTATGCCTGAAGCAAGCACAGAGGAAGAATTGGCAGACGTTTACGCGCCTTTTACCCAAATCGTGCATAATCCACAACAGGGTGGCGAGTCTGAAAAACGCTTTATTGATGCTATCAGCGATGGCTTGAGCCAAAGCCTTGAACGCTACAAAGACCTCATTCTCATGGGGCAAGACATAGCTGAGTATGGCGGTGCATTCAAAATCACACAAGGCTTTGTAGAAAAATTTGGGAAAGAACGCATCAGAAACACGCCCCTTTGCGAGTCGGCAATCGTGGGCGCGGGCTTGGGCTTCGGCTTCAGGGGAGGCAAGTCTGTTATCGAAATGCAGTTTGCTGACTTTGTAACTTGTGGTTTCAATCAGATAATCAACAACTTAGCCAAAATGTATTGGCGTTGGGGGCAAAATGCAGACGTGGTTATCCGTATGCCTACAGGCGCGGGTGTGTCGGCGGGACCCTTTCACTCCCAATCTAACGAAGCGTGGTTTTTCCATACGCCAGGGCTGAAAGTAGTGTATCCCTCAAACCCTTATGATGCGAAAGGCTTGCTTTGTGCGGCAATAGAAGACCCGAACCCGTATATGTTCTTCGAGCATAAAGTTCTCTATCGCTCTATCTTAGATACCATTCCCGATGGCTACTATACTGTGCCTGTAGGCAAGGCAAGAATTGTGCAAGAGGGCGATGAAGCTACTATCATCACATACGGCATGGGCGTGCATTGGGCTATCAAAGCTGTAGAGGAAATGCAGGCTGTGGGCAGGGTAGAAATCATAGATTTGCGCACTCTCCTGCCTTGGGACACTGCCACTGTGCAAGAGTCGGTAGAAAAAACAGGCAAGGTGTTGGTTTGCCACGAAGACACGCTTACGGGTGGCATAGCAGGCGAGATTGCGGCATGGATAGGCGAGCATTGTTTCCGTTCCCTTGACGCGCCTGTGATGCGGGAGGCAAGTTTGGACACGCCTGTTCCCTTCGCCGCGCCCCTCGAGCAAAATTTCTTGCCTGCCCAAAGGATAAAAGAGAAGCTGAAGAAGCTGTTGGCGTTTTAATCACTTTTCACTTCCCGAAAGTTGCTAACTTTTGGGAAGTTTTGTTTTTTCGCAAACATTCAGCACCTTTGCATTATGAACGCTGAAAGATACGATTATACTACTGATAATGATAAATTGTTGTATGCCTTTTTTAGCACAGGCAAGAGAGGCATCATTGCTAAAGTGGTCATTTATGAAAAAACTGCACCCAATCATTACAATTTGGGTTTTGGGGATTATGACCATACAACAGACAATGTAAGCGATAAATCTGTTTCAAACAATGGTGATACAATAAAGGTATTGGCAACAGTGATACAAACTATGCGTGATTTCTTTGAAGCAAGACCACACGCCTTGCTTGACATTCAAGGTAGTACGCCTACAAGAACTAAATTGTATCAAAAAATTATACGTAATAATTGGGAATACATAGAAACTAATTTCAAGATTTTGGCGTTTAAAGACATAAATGGAGAGCCAGAAATTCCCGACTTCTCTATAGAGTACGCCTTATTTCAAATTTCAAAACGATAAAAATGGAAACTAAAAATGTTGTTATAGTCTTAGATGGACAAGAAATTATACGCAAAATCAAAGCGAAATATGGCGACTTGCCTGTTTTTACCGAAGCAGGTAAGCAGAAAAGAGCGGCGTATGAGCAAAAGCATGGTAAACTTACTTAGGTTTCTTGCCTACCCAACACATCAAAAAGAAGCTGAAGAAGTTGTGGACGTTTTAATCACTTTTCACTTCCCGAAAGTTACTAACTTTTGGGAAGTTTTGTCTTATAAGGCACAAAAAAAGTTATGCTTTTGTTTTTATTTTTACCAAAGTTTGCCTATTTTTGTATTACATCTTCAAAAGTTAGCTTATGCAAGCCTTTCAACGTACAACCAAAACTGAAGCCTACGACATCATCAAACGCCTCATAGACAAGTATGAGAGGCGTTGGGTTGGGATATTCATAACCAAAATAATGAAATCGAAACACTCCGTGAGGTTACGGTGGAAGATAGATTGAAGATAAACAAATCTATAAGAAGACCTGACTATGCTTTTCGTGCCAATAGAAAAATACAATTCTATGTAGAAGCAAAAAAACCTGCCGTTTCGCTTATGTTTGAGCGCGAACCTGCCAATCAAGTACGCGAATATGGCTGGAATGGCAGAACTGATGTGTCGGTTGTAACCAACTTTGCAGAACTATCTATTCATGATTGCACGAAAAAAGTAACCAAACGAGATGGAGCAACTACAGGCAGGCTCAAGTACCTTGCCTACACAGACTATTTGCAGAATTTTGATTTTTTATGGGAAATACTCGCCTACGAAAATGTTATCAACGGTAGTTTAGAGAAATATGCACAGTCAAAAATTGACTATAAACATGCTGAACCTGTGAATGAGGCTTTCCTGAAGGCTCTGAATGATTGGCGCGAATATTTGGCGACTAATATTGCCCAACGCAACAAACAATTAGAGGAAGAAGACATCAATTTTGCAGTACAAATGCTTATAGACCGCATTGTTTTTCTGCGTGTGTGCGAAGACCGCAATATTGAGCCAAACGAACAACTCTTGCAAATTGCGAAAAGCAAAGGAAATACGTATCAACTTTTGTTTGACCTATTCAAAATAGCAGACCAGAAATACAATTCGGGCATATTTAATTTCAAAAAAGATGCGCTAACGGCTTCTTTGAATATAGATAACAAAGTAGTGAAAAAAATTCTACTAGAATTTTACAATGACGAAGACGAAGGAATTGGTCGTTTCAATTTTGCTATGATACCCATAGAGATTTTGGGATATGCGTATGAGCAGTTTCTCGGCAAAGTCATTGTGTTGGAAAAAACAGGCAAGGCGACTATTGTAGAAAAACACAAAGACTCTGAAGAAACTAAAAAAGGCAAGGCTTCTGAAACACGCAAGGCGGGCGGTGTGTATTACACACCTTCGTACATTGTGGATTATATTGTAGAAAATACGGTAGGCAAGGCAGTAGAAGGCAAGACTCCTGAAGAAGTGAGTAACATAAAAATCATCGACCCTTCTTGTGGTAGTGGCTCGTTT